>JAUPLV010000032.1 GCA_030836725.1 Pseudomonadota bacterium
GGCGGTGGCCGCGAATCTCGGATTCATCGCGCACGCCGCCCAGCGCCATGCGGACGAACTTGCGGTTGGTCGCACGCGCGATGGACTGCCCGAGCGAGGTCTTGCCGACGCCGGGCGGCCCCACCAGGCACAGGATCGGCGCCTTGACCTTGTCGACGCGCTGCTGCACCGCGAGATATTCGAGGATGCGTTCCTTGACCTTGTCGAGGCCGTAGTGATCCTCGTCGAGCACACGCTCGGCCTTGGCCAGATCCTTGCTGATTTTGGTTTTCTTCTTCCATGGCAGGCCGACCATCGCCTCGATGTAGCTGCGGATCACGGTGGCCTCGGCCGACATCGGCGACATCATGCGCAGCTTTTTCAGCTCGCCCAAGGCCTTGGCCTCGGCCTCCTTGGACATGCTGGCTTCCTTGACGCGTTTTTCCAGATCTTCCAGTTCGGCGCCTTCCTCGATGTCGCCGAGTTCCTTCTGGATCGCCTTGACCTGTTCGTTCAGGTAGTACTCGCGCTGGCTTTTCTCCATCTGCCGCTTGACGCGGCCGCGGATGCGCTTTTCCACCTGCAGGATATCGAGTTCGCCTTCCAGCAGGCCCAAAAGATGTTCGAGCCGCTTGTTGACGCCGATCATCTCCAGCACTTCCTGCTTCTGTTCGAGTTTCAAGGGCAGGTGCGCAACGATGGTGTCGGCGAGACGTCCGGCTTCGTCGATTCCGGACAGCGAGGTGAGGATTTCCGGAGGTATCTTTTTGTTCAGTTTGACGTACTGGTCGAACTGCGTGAGCAGGGCACGGCGCATGGCTTCGACTTCGACCAGTTCCTCGCCCTCCGCGGGCAGGATTTCGGCGCGCGCGGCAAGATGGGTGCCTTCATCGGTCACATCAAGCACGCGGGCGCGCTGATTGCCTTCCACCAGCACCTTCACGGTGCCGTCGGGCAGCTTCAGCATCTGCAATACGGTAGCCACGCTGCCGGTGTCATAAAGATCTTCCGGGGTGGGGTCGTCCTGCGCGGCCGTCTTTTGCGCGACCAGCAGAATGCTCTTGCCGGATTCCATCGAGGTTTCCAGCGCCTTGATCGACTTGGGGCGACCGACAAACAGCGGGATGACCATGTGGGGGAAGACCACCACATCCCTAAGCGGCAACAGCGGCAGTTCGACCTGTTCCTTGGATACGTTGTCGCTCATCATGATTTCCTGGTTAGGGTTAAGGAAAGGGATGCGCGGCATTCAACCACGCTCACCCTTAACTGGGGGGCATAGTTCGAAATTCAAGATGGCCGATGGTTCCCCATCAGCCATTCCGGTTCAGGCTCCGGCAACCAGCGACTGGTCGCCCTGATCGGAATAGATCAGCAGCGGTTTGCCTTCGCCGTTGATCAGGCCGTTGTCCACCACGACCTTGCTGACCCCTTTGAGCGAGGGCAGGTCGTACATGGTATCGAGCAGGGCATGCTCGATGATCGAACGCAGGCCGCGCGCACCGGTGCGGCGCAACAGTGCGCGTTTGGCGATGGCATTGAGCGCTTCTTCGCGAAACTCAAGCTCGACGCCTTCCATCTTGAACAGCTTGGCGAACTGCTTGGTCAACGCGTTCTTCGGCTCGGTCAGGATCTGCACCAAAGCAGCCTCATCGAGTTCGTCGAGGGTCGTCACCACCGGCAAACGGCCGACAAATTCGGGAATCAGGCCGTATTTGATGAGATCTTCCGGCTCGACCTGATGCAGCAACTCGACATCGCGCTTGTTGTCGTCGACGTTCTTGACCTGCGCGCCGAAGCCGATTCCGCCCTTTTCGGTGCGGCCACGGATGACCTTTTCCAGCCCGCTGAAGGCGCCGCCGCAAATGAACAGGATGTTGCTGGTGTCGACCTGGACGAATTCCTGATTCGGATGCTTGCGTCCACCCTGAGGCGGAACCGAGGCCGTGGTGCCCTCGATCAGCTTCAGCAGCGCCTGCTGCACGCCCTCTCCGGACACGTCACGGGTGATCGACGGGTTGTCCGACTTGCGCGAAACCTTGTCTATTTCATCGATGTAGACGATGCCCTGCTTGGCCTTATCGACGTCGTAATCGCACTTCTGCAGCAACTTCTGGATGATGTTCTCGACATCCTCGCCCACGTAGCCGGCTTCGGTCAGCGTGGTGGCATCGGCGATCACGAACGGCACATTCAACAGACGCGCCAGCGTTTGCGCGAGCAGCGTCTTGCCCGAACCGGTCGGCCCGATCAGCAGGATGTTGCTCTTCGCCAGTTCGACATCGCCGCTGCTGGCATTGCTGCGCAGACGCTTGTAGTGGTTGTAGACCGCAACCGCCAGCGCCTTTTTTGCCTGTTCCTGGCCAATCACGTACTGGCCGAGAATATCGCTGATTTCGTGCGGCGTCGGCAAATCCGAACTGGCGCCCTTCTGCGTGCCGGCCTGCTGGATCTCCTCGCGGATGATGTCGTTGCACAACTCGACGCATTCATCGCAGATGAATACCGACGGCCCGGCAATCAGCTTGCGCACTTCGTGCTGGCTCTTGCCGCAGAAGGAGCAGTAAAGAAGTTTGTCGCCCGAGCCTTTGTCTGCCATGCCTGTTCCTTGCTTAATTGCCTGATGCTTCGACGCGGCTGGTCAGCACCTTGTCGACCAGACCGTAGCTCACCGCTTCATCCGAACTCATGAAATTATCACGGTCGGTGTCGCGCTCGATCGCTTCCATGCTTTGCCCGGTGTGCTTGGCCAGCATGTCGTTAAGGCGCGATTTCAAATAGAGAATTTCCTTGGCGTGAATGGCGATATCCGACGCCTGCCCCTGGAAACCGCCGAGCGGCTGGTGAATCATCACGCGCGTGTTCGGCAGGCAATAGCGCTTGCCCTTGGCGCCCGCGGTCAGCAGAAACGCGCCCATGCTGGCCGCCTGGCCAATACAGAGCGTGGACACGTCCGGCTTGATGAACTGCATGGTGTCGTAGATCGCCAAGCCAGCCGAAACCGAGCCGCCGGGAGAGTTGATGTAAAAATAGATATCCTTGTCGGGGTTTTCCGATTCAAGGAACAGCATCTGCGCGACCACCAGGTTGGCCGTCGCATCGTTCACCGGCCCCACCAGGAAAATGACGCGTTCCTTGAGCAGGCGCGAGTAGATGTCGTAGGCACGCTCGCCCCGGCCGCTTTGCTCGACGACCATGGGAACCAGCCCCAAACCCTGGGGTTCAAAGGACCGGGAATCGGAAATTCCGCTTTCGAAATCAATGCGCATCAGGCACGTCCCATCAATTCTTCAAAGGAGGTTGTCACGTCATCCACCTGCGCCTGGCCTGCGGCCCATGCTACCACATTCTCTTCCAGCGCCAGGGACTCGATCTCCTGCATCCGCTCCGGATTCTGGTAGTACCACTGCACCACCTGTTCGGGGTTCTCGTAGCTCTGCGCCTGCTCCTGGATCAAGGCAAGAATCTGTTCGGGCTGTGCCGTAAGTTTGTTCGCCTCCACGATCTCGGCCAGGATCAGGCCCAGGCGCACACGGCGCTCGGCCTGCCCGGTGAACATATCGGCGGAAAGCTTCACGGTCTGAACCCCGCGCGAACGCATGTCTGATTCGGTCATTTCCATCAGGCGGTCGGTTTCCATCGTCACCAGGCTCCGCGGCACATCCAGCGTGCTTTTCTGCAGCAGCAATTCCATTACCTGATCTTTCAGCTTCGACTGCACGCGACGCTTGACTTCCCGCTCCAGATTGGACGTCACCTCGGACTTGAGCTTTTCCACATCGCCATCTTCGATCCCCAGCGCCTTGGCCAGTTCGGCATCCACCGGCGGCAGAACCGGCGCCTGCACGTCCTTGACCTGCACCTCGAAATGCGCGGTTTTGCCGGCCAGTTCCTTGGCGGCGTATTCAGCCGGGAAGGTCAGGTCGAAGCCCTTGTTGTCGCCGGCCTTGAGCCCGGTCAGGTTCTGCTCGAAATCCTTCAGCAAGCGGCCTTCGCCGATCACTGCTGCGAAATCCTCGGCCTTGCCGCCTTCAAATACCGCACCATCCATCGTGCCCTGATAGTCGAACCTGATCAGATCGCCTTCAGCCGCGGCACGATCGGTGGGCTCGAACGTGCGGCGCTGCTTTTGCAGGACTTCCAGCGTCTTCGCCACGTCGGCATCGCCCAGTTCCACGACCGGACGGCTGATCTTGCCCGAACCCAGGTCGTCTATCCTGACTTCAGGATAGACCTCGAAGCTGGCGATGAAGGTAATTTCCGTGGCGCCCGCCTCTCCTGCCTTCCGCTCGAAGCGCGGATAGCCGGCGATCTTCATCTGGCGGGCTTGCACGGCCTCGCCGAAACGCGTCTGCAGGGCTTCGCCCAGAACTTCCTGACGCACGCCAGGGCCATGCTGGAGCGCCACCGCGGCGAGCGGCGCCTTGCCAGGACGGAAACCATCCATCTTGACGTTGCGTGCCAGGCGCTTGAGGCGCCCTTGCACTTCCGATTCCAGCTGGTCCATGGGAACGCTGATATCGAGGCGACGAACCAGTCCTTCGAGAACTTCAAGATTTGCTTGCATCAAAATACTTCCTGGCTGAATTGAAATGTTGGGTGAATGGCAAAAAGCCGATGGTGCGAAAGGGGGGACTCGAACCCCCACGCCTTGCGGCGCTGGAACCTAAATCCAGTGCGTCTACCAATTCCGCCACTCTCGCGGCTTGGCCGCAAAACTATCGACCGATAAGTGTAATATAATCAAGGCGATGCTGTCACCCAGACCAACCCGGCATCCAGCCTAAGTCATTATTCCAATTCCGTTTTTTTGTTGCCGGTGCCGGTCGAACACTACGAAAACTTCCCTGTTGCGTCCTGGCTGCTGCCAAAACGGCTGCGCGAACCGGTCGAGGCCATCTACCGGTTCGCGCGCTCGGCGGATGACATCGCCGACGAAGGGGACGCGCCTGCTGCGACCCGCCTGGAGCAACTCGCGGCCTGCCACTCCGAACTGGATCGCATCGAACGCGGCGACACGCCGACCGATCCGGTGTTCGGTCCGCTGGCTGCCGCCATTCGCGCCCACGCCATCCCGCTCGCCCCCTTTCGCGACCTGCTGTCCGCTTTCGCGCAGGACGTTGAAAAAAAGCGCTATGCCAATTTTGGCGAAGTCATGGATTACTGCCGCCGTTCGGCCAATCCGGTGGGGCGCCTGATGCTGCATCTGTACGGCGACCACGACCCGCGCCACCTGGCCTATTCCGACGCCATCTGCAGCAGCCTGCAACTGACCAACTTCCTGCAGGACATCGCGGTCGATTACCGGAAAGACCGCGTCTATCTGCCGCAGGATGAACTGGCGGCGCACCACGTCAGCGAAGCGCAGATCGAGCACGGCGACACGCGCGGCCTGTGGCACGCGATGATGCTCAAGCAGGTCGAGCGCACCCGCAAATTAATGCAGGCCGGCGCGCCGCTCGGCCGGCAACTCAAGGGGCGCATCGGGCTCGAACTGCGGGTGACCATCCTTGGCGGCGAAACCATCCTGCGCAAGCTGCATGCCGACCCCGGCTGCGTATTCAACAACCGTCCGGTACTGACCAGAAAAGACTGGATCACCATGCTTGGACGCGCACTTTTTTGAACATGGATTCCCATCAGTATTGCCAGGAGCGCGCCGCCGCCAGCGGATCCAGTTTCTATTACAGCTTCGTCTTCCTGCCGCAGGACGCCCGACGAGCCATCACCGCGTTTTATGCACTGTGCCGCGAACTCGACGACGTGGTGGACGAATGCCATGACCGCCAGGTCGCGCTGGCGAAGCTCGACTGGTGGCGCGAGGAAATCGGGCGATTCGCTGCCGGCATACCAGAACACCCGGCGACCCGAGCCCTGCACGACACCCCGCAAGGGCGCATCATCCCGCCCGCACTGCTGCTTGAAATTGTCGACGGCATGGCGATGGATCTCGACCACCCGCGCTACCCCGATTTCAAATCGCTCAATCTGTACTGCTACCGCGTCGCTGGCGTGGTGGGCGAGGTCGCTGCGGCCATTTTCAGCGGCCAGCGCAGCGAGGACGATCGCGACGTCCGCCGCTACGCCCATGAACTGGGGCTCGCCTTCCAGCTCACCAACATCATCCGCGACGTCGGCGAGGACGCGCGACTCGGACGAATCTACCTGCCGCAGGACGAACTGGCGCGATTCGGCGTGGCCGAGGCCGATATCCTGAATGGCCGCGGCACGCCCGAATTCCAGGCGCTGATGCAGTTCCAGTTCGATCGCGCCGCCGCTCATTACGAGAGCGCTTTCGCCGCCCTGCCCGACCGTGCGCGTCGCGCGCAACGCCCGGGGCTGGTCATGGCGGCGATTTACCGCACCCTGCTGGACGAAATCCGGCACGCCGGCTTTCCCGTGTTGCGCACGCGCGTATCGCTCACGCCATTGCGCAAACTATGGCTGGCCGGTAAAACCTGGCTGTTCCCATGAACCCGCGGGTCGCGATCGTCGGCGGCGGATGGGCCGGCTGCACCACTGCGCTGACGCTGGCCGAAGCCGGGGTAGCCGTCACGCTGTACGAGGCCAGCCGCACTCTGGGCGGGCGGGCACGGGCAGTCGAGTTCGAAGGACGGACGCTCGACAACGGCCAGCACATCCTGCTCGGCGCGTATGAACAGACGCTGCAGCTGATCGACCGCCTGCATCCCGCGGCATCGCCCGACCAGCTATGGCGCCTGCCGCTCACCCTCGACCAGCCGCCCGACTTCAGCCTCGCCTGCCCGCGCCTGCCCGCACCGCTGCATTTGCTGGCTGGGCTGCTCGGCGCCCAAGGGCTAAGCTGGCAAGAGAAGTTTGCCGCCGCACGCTGGGCGCATGCCTTGCTGAACAACGCGGGCACACCGGATCAACTGACGGTCAGCCAGATCACCCGCGACCAGCCCGAAAAACTCAACCGCCTGCTGTGGCATCCGCTGTGCGTGTCCGCCCTCAACACGCCGCCGGAAATGGCCAGCGCCCGGGTCTTTCGCGACGTGATCCGCTCCGCCTTTGGTGGACGCAACCATCACAGCGACCTGCTGCTGCCGCGCCGCGATCTGACCGCGCTGTTTCCCGCGCCCGCCGCTGCACGCCTGAGCGAACTCGGCGGCGCCGTGCGCCTTTCAAGCCGGGTAACGGCGCTTGAAGCCGCAGCGGACAGCATCACGCTCCGAACGCTCGACACGTCGACGTGTCACAGCCACGTCGTCCTCGCCGTCGCGCCGCAGCATCTGGCAGGCCTGGCTGCGACGGTTCCGGAACTCGAACCGGTACGACTTGAAGTATCCAGCTATCGCTATCAACCCATCGCTACCGGCTACGTGCAGTACGACCCGGCTTTTCATCTAGAAAAACCTTTATTCGCCCTGGCCGGCGGTCCGGCCCAGTTTGTGTTCGACCGCGGCCAGATCTATGGCCAGGCGGGGTTGCTGGCGTTTGTCGCCAGCGCCGCGGCGAACCTGTCTGCGGACTGGCTGGGCCAGGCCGAAGCCCAGTTGCAGCGCATTGTCGACCCCGGACCCGCGCGCTGGCGCAAAAGCATCGTCGAGAAACAGGCGACCTACGCCTGCGTGCCCAACCAGCCCCGCCCAAGCGTCCTCACCCCGCACCCGCGCATTTTCCTGGCGGGCGATTACACCGCCGGGCCTTACCCCGCCACACTCGAAAGCGCCACCCTGAGCGGGGTACAATCGGCCCGCGCCCTACTTGAAAAGCTATGAAAGACTATCTCCCTCCCTCTGACCTGCTCGCAGGCCGTGTCATCCTCGTCACCGGCGCCAGTTCCGGCCTCGGCCGCGCCGCCAGCCTGGCGTTCGCTCGCCACGGCGCCACCGTCGCCCTGCTCGCACGCGGCGAAGCCAGGCTCGAAGCGGTGTACGACGAAATCGTCGCCGCCGGCCACCCCGAGCCGGCGATGTTTCCGTATGACCTCGCGACCGCGGACGACCGCGGTCTGGAAACCCTGGCCGGCGCCATCGCGCATCATTTGAAGCGGCTCGATGGCGTGCTGCACAGCGCGCACCGCTTCTACAGCCTGACACCGCTCGAACTGCAGACGCTGGACGAGTGGCAGGCCCTGATGCGGGTCAACCTGATCGCGCCGTTTGCGCTCACCCGCGCATGCCTGCCGCTGCTCCGGCAGTCGCCGGACGCTTCCGTAGTGTTCACCGGCGAGAGCCACGGCCATCAACCCGGCGCCTACTGGGGCGGCTATGCCGTGGCAAAGGCGGGCCTGGAAACGCTCACCCGCATCTGGTCAGATGAAACCGCATCGGAGGAAAACCTCCGCATCAATACCCTGATCCCCGGCCAGGTGGCGACCACCCTGCGTTCGCGCACCCACCCGGGGCTATCCCCAGAAAGCGTGCCCAGCGTCGACGACCTGATGCCGTGGTATCTGTACCTGATGGGTGCGGACAGCCGGTCAGTACGCGGACAGATAGTGGAATGCCAAACCTGACGTTTGACCTGCCGTAGTTGCCGGCCACCGCGGAATTCGCGAAAAAGCCGCAAAAAGGTTTACGGAATTTAATGTGGGAACAGGCGCTTGTTTTTTACGCCTTGAGGCGGCGTGCGATGCTGAGAACTGGCCGGATCAGGCAGGAGCTTCTAGAAGTGTCCACCAGAGATTCCGCTACGTTCAGCGCCCGTGTAATTCCGTCAGGACCGGGGAGATGAGAGTGAAGCGCTCGACCCGCACACCAATCTGAACACGGGATCGTCCTTTGCCAACGGCTGCCATTCGGCCTGGCGCGGATGCACCGTCAGGTAATCGATGAGCGCATCGTCGTCGGGAAATACCGCACGCGATAGCGTGGCAATGCGCTGGGTTTTGCAATCGATCATCCGCTTCGCCAGAATTTCACGCATGGGACGCAGGCTGTAGGGATCGGCTGGCCACCGCGCAGGGTGGTTCGTTCGCGAAAGCCGATATGTCCGGCGCTGGGCTGAAAATTGAATAAGTCGATTGCGACCACTTCAGCCGGGGTCTCCAGCACCACCCGCCACGATCCGTTCGCCCAGACCGGCATGGCCAGCAGGCAAGCCACCAGGCAGTGCCGAAAACGCATCAATCCGCCGACACGGGCAGCTCGCCACCCGCCACCCAGGTTTGCGCAAGTTCCAACTCATCGAACAGACGGATGTCCGCCGACATGAACAGCCGGTTCACCCACATGCTCCACGCCACCCACTGGTCGCCGGTGAGGATCGCGATGCGGCCGAAATCGTTCTTGTGTTCGCGCGAGAATTTCAGTTCTTCCCACGCCACATCGACGCTGTAGGACAGCATGTCGCGCAGGTCGAACAGCAGGTTGACCTTGCCCTGAAACTGGATGCCGTAGCACACCGCCTGCTCGAATTCACGGTAATCGTCCAGCGTGAACTGCCCCATCACGGTGACGGCTATCTGGTTGTCCTTGACGTTCAGGCTGATCATGCGCGTTCTCCTTTGAAATTTAATTGAACTATACCGAATCGGGGGGCTCAGCCGTCGACGCGCGCACGGCCCAAACGCCGGCCATCGCCACCGTCGCCATGCCGATCCAGGCCAGCATCGGCAAACGCTCGCCGAACAGCAGCACGCCGTACAGGGCGGAAAATCCAACCGTGCTGTAGGCCAGCGAACCGACCGTGAGCGTGCGGCCGCGATGATACGCCCGAGTCAGCGCGAGTTGCGCCACCGTGGCGGTGACGCCGATGCCGATCAGCCACGGCCAGTCATTCAACCGCGGGCGATGAAACCCTGCCACGGCCATCCATGCGGCGCCGCCGACGGTCGCGATCAGGGTGAAATAAAACACCACCCGCCACTCCGGCTCGCCCAGTTTGCCCAACTGCTTGACGTTGACGTAGGCGACCGCCGCCAGCATTCCCGACGCCAGTCCGGCCAGCGCGGGCAGCCAGTCCTGGCCCTGCACCTGCGGGCGCAGCAGCAGCACGATGCCGGCAAAGCCCAGCAGCACCGCACCGACCACCCCCCGTCCGTGCCGCTCCCGCAGCCACCAGGCAGACAGCGCGGCAAGGAACAGCGGCGCGGTGTAATTGAGGGTGACGGCGGTGGCGAGCGGCAGTCGCGCCAGCGCGTAAAAAAACAGCACCAACGCGGCGAATCCCGCCAGCCCGCGCCAAAAATGCGTTTTGAAATGAGGGGTTGCAAGCGATGCCAGCAGCCGGCGATGACTGACGGCAATCACCGCCCAGATCGCGACCAGCCCGAAAGCCGAGCGGTAGAACACCAGTTCGGCGGGGGAAAAGGCGGCGGACGCATGTTTCACCAGCACGCTCATCAGCGCGAACAGGGCCGCCGCCACCAGCATCCAGCTCGACTTCATTGATATCCTCGATTCCACCACTGTTTCACGATACGCGGCCTGCCCGGCCTCGATGAAGGCACGTTCGCGCCAAGCCGGAGGAAGCAAAACTTCCAGCCCCGGGAGGCGCGCCATGCCGATTACTGTTAAGGCGTCGGGCTAAATTTGTTAAAGTATCGCCCTTTCCCCGCCGGCTCCGATATCAATGGCCAAATCCCGCGCCACCCCTCCCAAGGATTACGAATCCGCACTGGCCGAACTGGAGGCCATTGTGGCCGAAATGGAATCCGGCCAGTTGCCGCTGGAGGCCTCGCTGACTGCATACAGGCGCGGCGCCGAGCTGCTGCAGTATTGCCGCCAGCAACTGGCCGATGCCGAGCAACAGGTAAAGATTCTGGAAAACGGCGCCCTGCAGCCCTTCAGAACCGAAGACACCGATGACTGATTTTTCCGCCTGGACACAGGCCTGCCAGGCGCGCATTGAAGGCGTGCTGGCCGAATGCCTCCCCGCGTCCCGCATCGCGCCCCAGCGCCTGCACGAAGCCATGCGCTACGCGGTGCTGGGCGGCGGCAAACGGGTGCGGCCGCTGCTGGCGTTTGCCGCCGGAGAGGTCAGCGGCGCCGATGTCGGACGCGTACAGCACGCCGCCGCGGCAGTCGAACTGATCCACGCCTATTCGCTGGTGCACGACGACATGCCGGCGATGGACGACGATGCGCTGCGGCGCGGCAAGCCTACGGTGCACGTCGAGTTCGACGAAGCCACCGCGCTGCTGGTGGGCGACGCCCTGCAGAGCCTGGCCTTCGACATCCTCGCTTCGCAGCCGCTGGCGGACGACGCGGCAACCCAGTTGAAGATGGTACAGCTGCTGGCGCAGGCATCCGGCTCGCGCGGAATGGCTGGCGGTCAGGCGATCGATCTGGCCAGCGTCGGCAAGCCGCTCGACCTGACCGAGCTCGAATTCATGCACATCCACAAGACCGGCGCGCTGATCCGCGCGGCGGTGCTGCTGGGCGCGCACTGCGGCAGCCTCGACGAGACCGCCCACACCTCGCTCGACCATTATGCCAAGTGCATCGGGCTTGCCTTCCAGGTGGTCGACGACGTGCTCGATGCCGAAGCCTCGACCGCCACGCTGGGCAAGACCGCCGGCAAGGACGCCGCCGACAACAAGCCCACCTACGTCAGCCTGCTCGGCGTGACGCGCGCCCGCGAACTCGCCCAGGAACTCCGCGCCGACGCTCACGCTGCGCTGGCCGAACTCGGCGCCCCCGCCGAACGGCTGCGCCAGTTGGCCGATTTCGTGGTCGAGCGGACGTTCTGATGACCACGCCCCTGCTCGACACCATCGACACGCCAACCGACCTGCGCGCCCTGGCCCCTTCTCTCCTGCCGCAACTGGCGGCCGAGTTGCGCGAACTGCTGGTCGCTTCGGTCGCCCAGACCGGCGGCCACCTCGCCTCCAACCTCGGCACGGTGGAACTGACCCTGGCGCTGCACTACGTGTTCGATACCCCGCGCGACCGCATCGTGTGGGACGTGGGCCACCAGACCTATGCGCACAAGATCCTGACCGGCCGCCGCGCGGCGATGGCCGGCCTGCGCCAGGGCGGCGGCATCGCCGGGTTTCCGCGCCGCGCCGAGAGCGAGTTCGACGCCTTCGGTGTCGGACATTCCAGCACCTCGATCTCGGCTGCGCTCGGCATGGCCGAGGCCTTTCGCCAGCTCGGCTCCGATCAGCGCGCAGTGGCGGTTATCGGCGACGGCGCCATGACCGCCGGCATGGCGTTCGAGGCGCTGAACAACGCCGGCGCCACCGACCTGCCGCTGCTGGTCGTGCTGAACGACAACGATATGTCGATTTCGCCCAACGTCGGCGCGCTCAACAACTATCTGGCGAAATTGATGTCCGGCAGGTTTTACGCGGCCGCCCGACGCGCCAGCGACAAGGTTTTGTCGGTCGCGCCGCCGATCCGCGAACTGGCCAAACGCGCCGAGGAACACATGAAGGGCATGGTGACACCCGGCACGCTATTCGAGGAATTCGGCTTCAACTACATTGGTCCGATCGACGGCCACGACCTCGACGTGCTGCTGGAAACCCTGAGCAATATCAAGCAGCTCGAAGGCCCGCAGTTCCTGCATATCGTGACCCGGAAAGGCAAGGGCTACGCCCCTGCCGAAGCCAATCCCTGCCTGTATCACGGCGTTTCGTGTTTCGATCCCGCGACCGGCGTTGCCGAAAAATCCGGCGCCAGGCCCACCTACACCCAGGTTTTCGGCGACTGGCTGTGCGACATGGCCGCCGCCGATGCGCGGCTGGTCGGCATCACGCCGGCGATGCGCGAAGGCTCCGGCCTGGTGCGCTTCTCCGAGGAATACCCGAAGCGCTATTTCGATGTCGGCATTGCCGAGCAGCACGCGCTGACCTTCGCCGCCGGCATGGCCTGCGAAGGCGTGAAACCGGTGGTGGCGATCTATTCGACCTTCCTGCAGCGCGCCTACGACCAGCTGATACACGATATCGCGCTGCAGGATCTGCCGGTGATGCTGGCGATCGACCGCGCCGGCCTGGTAGGCGCCGACGGCCCGACCCATGCCGGCAGCTTCGACCTGAGTTTCCTGAGTTGTATCCCCAACATGCTGATTGCAGCGCCATCGGACGAGAACGAATGCCGCCGCCTGCTGAGCACGGCCTTCCTGCACGACGGCCCGTCGGCGGTGCGCTACCCGCGCGGCAGCGGCAGCGGCGTCGCCCTCGACCCCGGCCTTGAACCGTTCGAAATCGGCAAAGGGAAGCTGCGGCGCAACGGAGGCGACATTGCCCTGATCGCCTTCGGCAGTCTGGTCGCACCCACGCTGGAGGCCGCCGAAGCGCTCGACGCCAGCGTCGCCGACATGCGCTTTGTGAAGCCGCTGGATGTGAACCTGCTGCGCGAACTGGCGCGAAGCCATCGCCTGCTGGTCACGCTGGAGGAAAATGCAATTACCGGAGGCGCTGGCGTGGCCTGTGCCGAGGCCCTGGCCAAACTCGGCCTGAGCGTGCCGGTCCTGCATCTTGGACTGCCCGACACCTTCATCGAACACGGCGATCCGCTCAGAATGCTGGCTGCCTGCGGACTGGACGCGGCGGGGATCGAACAATCCGTCCGCCATCGGATAAGCTTATTACCTGAGTAGTTTACTCAACTACTTTGTCAGTTTATACTTGTTCTAAACTGATATCATTCATAGGAGTCTGCCATGAACCAGATTTGCGACACCGTCTGCATGCCCGACGTACAAAGCTCGGCTGACACGCGCCATATCGCCATCAACAAGGTCGGCATCAAGAGCATTCGCCACCCGGTCCGGGTTGCGGACAAGAGCGACGGCGTCCAGCACACCATTGCCAACTTCAACATGTACGTGTTCCTGCCCCACAACTTCAAGGGCACCCACATGTCGCGCTTCATCGAAATCCTCAACACGCGCGAGCGCGAGATTTCGGTCGAAAACTTCGAAGGCATGCTGCGCCAGATGGTCGAACGCCTGGAAGCCGAATCCGGCTACGTCGAAATGACCTTCCCCTACTTCATCAACAAGACCGCGCCCATCTCCGGCGTGCAGAGCCTGATGGATTACGAAGTCACCTTCATCGGTTCGATCGAAAACGGCAAGTTCACCCACACCACCAAAGTGCTGGTGCCGGTGACTTCGCTGTGTCCATGCTCGAAGAAAATCTCCGACTACGGTGCACACAACCAGCGTTCGCACGTCACCGTCTCGGCGAAAACCAACGGTTTCCTGTGGATCGAGGACCTGGTGCGCAAGGTCGAGGACCAGGCGTCATGCGAGCTTTTCGGTCTGCTGAAGCGGCCGGACGAAAAATACGTCACCGAGCGCGCCTACGACAATCCGAAATTCGTCGAGGATATCGTGCGCGATGTCGCAGCCGCGATGAACGCCGAACCGCTGATCGATGCCTATGTGGTGGAAGCCGAAAATTTCGAGTCCATCCACAACCACAGTGCGTACGCCCTGATCGAGCGCGACAAGCGGAAGGCCGCCTGACCTCCGGCTGGGCGACGCCAGACGGCTCCAAAGACAAGGCCTGCAATCGCAGGCCTTGCTGCTTTCCGGCTGCGCGGAATCAGCTTAATCAATAACGCTGGGTAAGCGTCATCGTCTGCCCGTCGCGTTTCATTTCCATGCGGTTCAAAAAACTCATCCCCAGCAGCGGCACGCTCAGACCGGCCTCCACCACCAGGCCGTCCACCTGGTTCAGGGTGATGCCGCCGACCTTGACCGTGTTGAACTTTACCCGCCACGCGGGCGTCACGCCCGCGGCAGTGCTGACACCGACGGCCTGGCCGGCCCTGTAGTCAAGTCCCATGCGTCTGGCTTCGCCGGCATTGATGGCGATAGCGGTGGCCCCGGTGTCGACCATGAAAGTCATCGGGTAGCCATTCAGGGATCCGGCCGCGGCAAAGTGGCCGCGCGCATCGGCGGTGAGCGCCACGCTCTGGCGCGCGCTGCTTGCCGCACCGCCGGCAAGCGACTGCCCCATGCGCAGAACACGCCGCTTGCCGTCGACATCGAAACTGGCGCTATCGGAATCCGCGGCGATCAGCGTCACCCCCTGAACCGTCTGTCCCACGCCGAGGGTGCTCGGCTTGCCGCCTTCGATGCTGACGATGGCCTTGTCCCTGAACAACCCGATCACCGACACGCTCGTCGCCGACGCCGAACCGCAGGCAATCCAGCCCGCGGCCACGATGAGTGCGGTAAATCCATGCTTTTGAACCATCATGCTTCCTGTTCTGATTTTTTGTCGTACCGGCAAAGCTCTGCCGGCGGCGCCGTGTCCGACAAGTTTACGGCGTTTCCGGCCTCAGCTTGAACGCATGGCGGCGGCGCAAACGCCCGGTTGGCGGTCCCGGCGTACAATCGCCCGGGCCGTCCAGGCGGATCTGTCCGCCCGCGCCGCCCAGACGCGCCAGTTGACGGACATGGTTAATTCCAAATGGATTCAATGGCTTGTGAATTTATCGCGTAACGTTCCCGGCAAGATGCTAACAGCCGAATCGCACGGCGTAGGATAATTGCCGGAACCCTATCCAATCCTTAAAACATCAACCTGACAACGGAGGCTCCATGCAAAATGTCGATTACGCCAACTTCGATTTCGGGGAACGCCTGAACGGCTTCATCCACGAAGTGATGAATTACGGCGGCACACCCCGCACCGAAGCCGATCTCACCGAAGGCCAGAAGGTCTTTGTGCGCGCGGTCAAACGCGAGAGGGTCAAGTACGCCGACCCCAACCGCCAGGGCTATCCGCTCACCCTGCTGGAGCAGATGGAATCCTTCACCCGCACCATTGGCGATTTGCACAATTCCTACTTCGACGCCAGCATGCGCAAGGTCAGCGACTGTCTCTACAACCGCTGGAAAATGCTCTACGAAGAAACCAAAAAACTGGCTGCTGCCGGCGGCGACACCAAACCCGCCTGGGTTGACGTCATCAAGACGGACCAGACCGACATGCCCGCCTTTTTTGACGCCTAAGCATTTGTTTTAGAAATGGAAATTTCCGGGAAAACCGGGAATTTCCATTTCGGGAAAGCCATATCAAACCCGCTTATCCTCAAATAAAAATAAAGCATTATTCAGGGGCCGGCCCCGGTGCTATCCTGCCCCGACTCTAATACCCCTATCAAGTCTGAGGAGACAGCATGTCCAAACTCGTACGCCCCCACGGTGGCGGTGAACTCAAGCCCCTTCTGCTGACGGGAGATGCCCTCGCCGCCGAAAAGGCACGCGCCGCCTCGCTGACCAAGCTCAAGATGTCTTCGCGCGAAACCGGCGACCTCATCATGATGGGGATTGGCGGCTTTACCCCCCTGGATGGCTTCATGACCCGCGCCGACTGGGAAGGCGTGTGCGACGGCTTCAAGATGGCCAGCGGCCTGTTCTGGCCAATCCCGGTCACCCTGTCGACCGATGAAGAAGCCATCAAGGCGGGCGACGATGTCGCCCTGGTCGACGGCGAAACCGGTGAAATCATGGGCACCATGAAGGTGACCGAGAAATACGGCATCGACAAGGCCCACGAGTGCATGCAGGTCTACAAGACCACCGACATGGAGCACCCCGGCGTCAAGATGGTCATGGCCCAGGGCAAGTACAACCTGGCCGGCCCGGTCAAGGTCCTGTCCACCGGCAGCTTCAAGGAAGAGTACGGCGACCAGTTCATGACCCCGGCCGAGACCCGCGCCAAGTTCGAGCAACTTGGCTGGTCGAAGATCGCCGCGTTCCAGACCCGCAACCCGATGCACCGC
>JAUPLV010000033.1 GCA_030836725.1 Pseudomonadota bacterium
GAAGGCCAGCGGGCGCTGCACCTTCTCGCTCATCTGGTAGACCATGTTGTCGCGCAGATAATCGAAACCGTATTCGTTGTTGGTGCCGTAGGTGATGTCGGCGGCATACGCGACCTGCTTGGCGTCGTGCGACATCTGCGACAGGTTGACCCCGGTGGTCAGACCGAGGAAGCTGTACAGCCGCCCCATCCACTCGGCATCGCGGCTGGCCAGATAGTCGTTCACCGTCACCACATGCACGCCCTTGCCCGTCAGCGCATTCAGATACGCGGGCAGCGTCGCCATCAGCGTCTTGCCCTCGCCGGTGCGCATCTCGGCGATCTTGCCGTCGTGCAGCACCATGCCGCCCACCATCTGCACATCGAAGTGGCGCATGCCGAGCACGCGCCTGGAAGCCTCTCGCACCACGGCGAAGGCTTCCGGCAGCAGCTTGTCGAGCGTCTCGCCGTTTTCCAGCCGGGACTTGAATTCGGCGGTCTTGCCGGCCAGTTCAACGTACGTCAATTTCTCCATCGCCGGTTCCAGCGCATTGATCGCTTTCACCTTTTGCATGTATTGTTTGACCAGCCGGTCGTTGCGGCTGCCGAAGACTTTTTTGAACAGGGATTGCAGCATGAGGAATCCGAAATGTCCGCAGAACGCGGTAAATCGTTGCATTTTAACATAGCGTCACAGGCTTTCCGTGACGCCCGCGTGTCACCGGAATGAGCGCTTCCAGCCTCGCCGACCTGCTCGCCAGCCAACTGCCGAACAGCCTCGCCGTGCGCGCCCGCGCCTTGCTCAATACCCAGGCCGAACTTGAGCGGGCCCTGCCCACCGCGCTGGCCGGCCATGTCCGCGTCATGCAGCTTGAAAACGCCGTGCTGAGCCTCGCCTGCGACAGCGGCGCCGTCGCCAGCCGGCTGCGTCACCAGACCGATGCGCTGATGGCCAGCCTGGGCAAGCGCGGCATCGTGGCCACGACCGTTCGCGTCAGCGTCAACCCCGAACTGCTGGCGCGCTACGTCCACCCGGTCGAGAAAGCCGGCTTGCCGGCCGCCGCGCTGGACGGGATGGCGGATCTCAATGCCGGAATCGAGGACGGCCCGCTGAAGGAGGCGCTCACCCGTCTGCTGCGCCATCACGCGCCTCGCTAGCGGCAAACGCCGCATCCTGTGCCCACCCCGCCCGCGCGAATCTTTCTCCTGAGCCACATGCGCGCCTACACGAGTCTGGTGGGGCACCTGCTCGGCTCGCACCCCGAGATCGACGGGTATTACGAGATGCACCGAAGCTACGCCTCCGCCGCCGATCTGGAAGACCAGGCGCGGCGTTACCGCGAACAGCACGGCCTGAAGCCGGGCAGCCACTACCTGTTCGACAAGCTGCTGCACAATGATTACACCCTGGCGCTGGAGCGGCTCGACCCGGACAGGACGGTCGTGCTCATGAGCCTGCGGCCGCCCGAACCGACGCTGAAGAGCATCGTCAGCCTGTTCTCGCGCAAGCCCGGCGACGACCCGTATGCCGACCCGATGGGCGCCGCGGCTTACTACATCGAGCGCCTGCACGCGCTCGCCGCGTTCGGTCGCCGGTATCCGCGGCGGTTCTGCTATTTCGACGCGACGCTGATCCGCACCGACACCGAGCGCATCCTCGCTGCGCTCGGCGCGTGGCTGCATCTGGGTTCGCCGCTGGCGGAACGCTACCAGTCGTTTGCGCGCACCGGCATCGCGGGCGCCGGGGATTCCTCGCCAGCCATCGCGAGCGGACGCGTCATCCGTGAGGAAAACGCCTATCCCGGCATCGTCCTTGACGCCGACTCCCTGCGGCAGGCGCAGGCGGCCTACCAGGACTGCCGCCGGCAGCTCGTCGAACAGGCCGCGGCGGCGCTTACCGGGTAACGAGACGATCCCACGCCGCGCGTTCGCCGCGGTAGTGGGTGAGGGCGTCGACGATCTGCCGGCGGCGCTCCTCGCGGTGCGCCGCCGACTGGATCAGCCGCCAGGCAGGGGCATTGTCGCCAAAGTTCGCTTTCATGTTGCGCAGGAACCGCGCCAGCGGCTGCAGGGCCGGCGTGCCGCGCCAGACGGGCGGCACACCGGCGAGCCAGCGTTCGAGTTCGGCCAGCCTCGCGTTCACCGCGCGGTGTTTCGATGCGTACATTTCCAGGAGGCCGGTCTCCACCTGCAGGACTGCCTCTCCCAGCTGCGCGCCATCATCAAGCTGCGCAAGGTCATGATGCTTCAGCCATTCCACCACGGTAAACAGCATCACATCGCCGAAGAACTGGCGCTCGAATTCGTCCGCGATGTCGACCGCGGCATCGTCGCGATGCTCCACGCCGGGACGGAATTCGTCCTGTACATCGTCCGCTGCGGTGCGCCGGTGCAGCATCGGCAGGTTGGCCGAGGCGAAGCGCGCGCCGATCTCGGCCTGGATCAGGCGCCCCGCGGTGGGGCCGGACATGCGCAGGCGCAGGTGGCCGAACGGGATGATGTACTTGAGTCCTTCGAAATCGACGATGTAGTTGCCAGGGTAGATCGTTCGCGCGGGCGCCAGTTCCGTGAACGGGCCGGCGTAGCGGAAGACGGTCCTGCGCGTCAGGTGCTCGCCGAAGAAAAAAGCGTGCAGGCGATCAGCGAAGCCAGCCAGGCAGGCGCTGTGATCGTGCGCTCCTTCGAGCGGGCAGCGGTAGTCGAAATGACGGGGCGCCGCATCGAATCCGAACAGCTTCGCCATGTCGTGATAGGCCGCGTCGCCGGGCAGCGGCGCGTCCTGCGGGTGAAAGCTGCATGCCGCGGCCGGATCGCAGGCCGCGATGCGCTGCAGAAACGCCACCACGTCGTCGAGGAAATTCGCCGCCATCACCGCCGGCGACACCGGCGGATCGCCGACCAGCTTGCCGGTCAGCATGTGGATGTCGGCGCCCCGGAAAATGCGGTCGATGGCGTGGAAGTAGTTGAGCGCCGCGACGCTCTGCTCGCCCGCTGCCGCCCGCCGGTTGACCAGAAAGGACTGGTCGCTGTCCACCAGGTAATACAGCGTGCGGTCGCGGTCCCGCGTGAGTTGCAGCATTTTCAGATAGCAGAGGTTGCGGTTCGCCGCCTGGCCCTTCTGGTAGAAGCGCTCCGCCGGCTGGGTAGTCAGCAGCCTGCCCAGCTGCCGCCGCTCGGCCTCGGGAATCGCCTGCAGCAACATGAATTGCTCCGGCAGGTCGAAATGCTCGACCCGCAGCCCCTTGCCCCGGTATTCGTCGACCAGCGCGCGGTGGCTCGCGACGTGCCGTGGCTCGCGGCTGTCTTCCGCGACGATCACCGTCACTCGGGCCCAGCGCCCGTCCGCATCCTGCCCGCCGTAGGCGTACAGCCGGCACAACTGGAGAATGCTTTCGAGGCAATTGCGCAGATGCGCCGGACGACCGGCGACCGGGATGCCGATCACGAAATCATGCTGCCCCTCCTGCCCGGATGCATCGATCAACGCCTGCTGTTCCCGGAACAGCGCCTGATACACGGTCAGCCAGGGTTCGAACGTCGCATCGTCCGCCTGCCACATGCGCTGCTCGACCTGCGGAAACACGCGCTCGTAGAGGCCGATCAAGGCGTCGGCCGGAAGCGCGGACAAATCGGCCGCTTCCCCGAAAATCGACGGATGTTCGTCCAGAAGGGTGCGTAAGACCGGCGTGGTGTAACGGGACATGGGTTGCGGCTTGCAATGGCGAGAGCCGAATCCTAGCCGAGAAAACGGGCTGCGCGCAGTTGCCCTGGGTGCGTGAATGCGCGCTCCGTATCCGGCAGGCGGCACCCTCCGCGCATGCCACGGCCAATCCGGAACACGCTTCGACCGACCCGCGACCGGTCGAATTGTGCGGCCATGAAAAGCCCATGCGCCAGTTCAGTCCTGGCTGAACTGGCGCATATCCGGGAGCGATCTACTGGTTGCGCTTCTGGTCGGGCTCGCGGCCACGGAAGACTCGATTGGCGGGTTGGCCGGGCAACGGTCGTTCCTTCGCGTCCTGCCGAACCTCGCCGCGCTGCGGCGACGGCTGGCTGCGCACCGCTGCCGGCTCGCGCGGAGAAACCGGTTGCTGCACGGCGGGCGCCGACGATCGGCCAGTCGTAGCGGGCGGCGCCGAAACGGGCGGCGCGGCTGGCTGCCTGGGCGGCGTTACCCGCTGCCCGGCGGTCGGCTCGCGTGGGGCGGGTTGAGCACGGATCGTCGGCTGGCTGCGCGGCACAGCCGGCTCGCGCTGAACGGACGGGGCCGGCCGGGCCGTCGGCGTGGCCTGTTTCTTCACCTCGTCATAGCTCGGCGACCGCGGCGGCGGCGTCCGTTCCGGTCCAGCCTCGGCCCCGAATGGCGGCCGCACCGGGACGCGCGCTTCCCCGGGCTCGCGCACGGGCGGTATCACAAAGCGGGATTCCGGAGTCGCCGGGGTACGGGCGCGCGGCGTTGCATCCTTCAGAGCGGGAGCCTTCTCGCGCGGCGTGCGGGTCGACACCACCGGGCGTGCGACGATTTCCCGCGGCGGCTGGATCCCCCTGGGCGCCCCGCCGAACAGGCTGGCGCTCACGGGCTTGACCGGCAACTCGCCGCGCACCGGCGCGAAATCGGTGTGCCGGTACCGGGTTTCCGCCGTGGCGCGCACCCACTCGCGCCCGAACCTGTCGGGAGGAACCGTGAGAATGGCGCGCGGCAGGCTGGCATTATGGAATCGAATATCGCCCGCATTGATGACCGTGGTCTGATTGATCACCACATTGTTGACGATGCGCGGCCCGCCCCAGCCGCTCCAGCGGGGATGGCCGCGATAACCCGGCGCCCCCCACCAAGGCAGCACCGGCTCGCCCCAGCTCAGCGCCACCCACCACAGTCCGGGCAAACCAATGCTGATACGGGCCGAAACGTCATGGTCGCGGATCATGAACGCCACCAGGGCGGGCGAATAAAACGGACGCCGCACCACCGGCCCCGGCGCCCATGCCCAGAAGCCGTCGACATAGACCCAGCGGCCGTAGTGAAACGGCGCCCAGCCCCAGGGCGCATCGTCGATCCAGGTCCATTCATAAAAGGGATCCCACACCCACGAACCGGTGCTGTAGGGCGCCCAGTCGGCACTTATTCCGTAGGGAATCCACACCGAGCCGTAGGTCGGCACCACTCGCCAGCCGCCGTAGTGATCCAGCTCTTCCGCCCCGTACACGCCTGGCGGCAGATAGCGTGTACTGACCGATTCGCCGAAGCGATCGCTGCGCGCCTCGTTCCAGCGATCCCAGGCATCGGGCGCCGGTGCGGCGTAAGTGGCCACCCTCACCGGGTTGCCCGCGGTGACGACGATGTCTTCGGAAGGGTAAATGCTCAGCGAGCGTCCGTCGGCCGTGGTCAGCGTCGCCTCGCCGCCTCGCCGGGTGATGAAATGGGTGTCGCGGGTATTCACTTCCACCCGGTAATAGCCGGGATGCTCGATGCTGAACACCGCCTCCGGCGTGCTCACCTCCACCCTATCGCCCACCGCCATGCTGCGCAGATCGAAGGACACGCGCCCGCTGGCCAGCTTGAACTGGACGTAGTGTTCTTCCTGAACCAGCAGCGACAACTGGGTGTTTTCATCGGCGCGCACGAAGCTGCGGCTACCGAACTGCACCTCCAGGTTGGCGTCCTTGCCGGTATAGAGCGCATCGCCCTCCGCCAGCGCCAGATTGACGCGCGCGCGCGCCCATTCATCGCCGCCCTCCCGCCAGAACGACACTTCGCCATCGATGTAGCTCAATCGAGGCGGGGTGGGCGCCCACTCGCCGTCCTCATCCATCGCCCGCGCCGTCGTACCGGACAGGAGCAGCAAAAACAACAGGGAAACAAGCCAGATATTTTTCAGGGTTTTCATGGGCCACTCCAATGCGGGGTTACGGCATCCAGACCTTCGGAAGCGAAGGTTTTCGCTCAAGCGTTCTTTATAGACCTTCGAGCAGGAATATGCCCCCGCGTTCCCGCTGGCTAGAGATCGATTCCGGGCTGCGCCCCGACCCCGGCGCGGAACGCGTGCTTCTCGTCGGCGATGACCGAGACGGTATCGGCCAGCTCGATCAACGCGCCGGACGCGGCGCGTCCGGTGAGGATGACATGCTGCATCGGCGGGCGCTGCGCCAGCGCGTCGAGCACAGCGTCGCTGTCGAGATAGCCGTAACTCAACAGATAGGTCAGTTCATCCAGCACCACCAGCTGGAACGAAGGGTCGGCAAGCATGCGCGCGGCAATCGCCCAGCCGCGTTGCGCGGTGGCGATGTCCTGCTCGCGGTTCTGCGTGTCCCAGGTGAAGCCGTCGCCGGCGACATGCCATTCGACTCCGAGCTGCCTGCCGAGAAAGGCTTCCTCACCGGTGTCGGTGCGGCTCTTGATGAACTGCACGACGCCGACCTTCATGCCGTGCCCCAGCGCCCGCGCCACCATGCCGAAAGCCGAGGTGCTCTTGCCCTTGCCGTTGCCGGTGATGACGATGAGCAGCCCGCGCGCATCGGCGGCGGCCGCTATCGCGGCATCGACCCGCGCCTTCTTGCGCGCCATGCGCGCCGCATGGCGCGCGTTGATGGATTGGTCCCGAGTATCCTCGCGATCCGGAATTTCAGTATTCATGCGCGAGCCCTCCTGAAATGCGGAATGATTTTCCCGGACACAGCCAGCTCCGCGCGCAACGGGGCTGCCAGCCCTGTGCGCGCCTGCGGGAAAAGCCTTATTCCGGCGCGTACGCCAGTTCGATGAAGGCGGCGCGGCCCTGAGTGTTGTAACCGTGAACCAGCGCGTAGTCCTTGTCCAGCAGATTGACCAGTTTGCCACTGACTTTCCAGTCGCGCACCGGTTTCCAGCCCAGGTTCAGGTTGAGCACCGCATAACCGGGCACATCGACACGGGAATAGGTCGTGGCGTGAACGTCGGCATGCGGTCCGGAAGCCAGCACTTCGGCGCGCCAGTCGAAAGCGCCGGAGCGCCGGCCCAGCGACAGGCTGCCGAACCGGTCGGCACGACGCAACAGGGACAGGCCCGTCGACTTGTCCTCGGTATCCTGCACGGTCAGTGCGCCGCGCGCATCCAGCCCGGCCAGTTTCCCGCTCCACGAGAGCTCGACCCCCCGGTTTTCTGCCTGGTCGACGTTGGTCGCCGCCCAGGTCGGCGGGACGAAGTTGATGAGATCGCGGGTACGGGTGACGAACGCGGTGGCGCGCGCCAGGCCATGGGCGCCGCTGTAGGTCAGCCCGGCTTCGGCGCCGCGCGCACGCTCGGGCTCAAGCGCGGGATTGCCGCCGAACGGTCCGTAGAGCTCGTTGAACGTCGGCGCGCGGAATGCATTCGACACGGTGACGGACACGCGCAGTTCCGGAGTCAGCCGATAGCCATAACCCAGCAGTCCGGTGGCGGCGCCGCCGAAATCGCTGTAGTCGTCGTGCCGCGCGTTCACTTGCAGATCGTGCGCGCCAATGGCGGCCGTATAGCCCGCGGTCAAGCTTGCAACCCTGCGGCTGTCGTCGCTGTAGGCGGTATCGGAATCGAGCTGCTGCCACAAGCCTTCAACCCCCAGACGAACGACCCCGCGCCCCGCCTCCAGCTGGTTATTCCAGCCCAGCTGGCGATTGCGGGTTTTGAGGCGGCCGGTCGCGGCGCCATCCAGATCCGAATCCAGATCGTCGCTGCCCTGCGAATACTGGATGCGGCTTTGCCAATTTGGCAGCCAGTGGTTTTCGCTGTACAGGCCGAGCGCCGTCAGGATCTGGTCGCTGTGATTCTGGAATGCCCCGTCGTACTCGATGTCGCCGCTCGACTGGAACGCGGTCAGGCCGATCTCGTGCCCGGGCTGGATCCGCTGCGACAGCGCCAGATTGAGCGAGGTATTGCGGTAGCCGTCGTCATCGATGTCCGCTGGGGCGAAAGTGAACGGCGCCGGAACGAATTCGCCGCGCACGCTCGAAAACCCGTCCGTTCGCGTTCGGGCCGCGCCGAAGTGCACGCGCGTATCGCCCAGTTCGCCGCCGACGGCAAAGGCGAGCTTGTGATAGTTGTCCGCTCCCAGCGCCGCGCTGCCCGAGACTTTCATCTCGCCCTGGCCGCGCCGGGTGAAAATCCGCACCACCCCGCCGATCGCCTCGGAACCGTACACGCTCGACACATTGCCGCGCACGATTTCGATGCGCTCAATTTCGTCGAGCAGGAACTGGTCGATCGCCGTCGCGCCGGTGGTCGCCGAGTTGACGCGCACGCCATCGATCAGCACCAGCACATGATCGGATTCCGAACCGCGAATCCGGATCGCGGTTTGCGCGCCCAGCCCGCCGGTCGGCGCGATTTCCACCCCGGATTCCTGGCGCAGCAGGGTGGACAGGTCGGAAGCCGTGGACGATTCGATATCCGTTCGCGTGATGATGCTGGTGTGCTGCAAGGGAGCAGCCAGCTTTTGCGGCGCGCGGGTCGGCGTCACGACGATGGTTTCGCCGACGAATTCCGGCAGGATTTCCGCATGGGCGGGGGAAATGAAAACAGCGCCCAGGGCAAGCGCAAGAGTGGTTTGATGCATGATGTGGTCCGGTTTGGGCGCCTGCATCCCCGCAGGCGCGTTGCACGATCCGCTGCCGCAATGACGGCAGGGTTCAGGCCGGTATCCGGGCTCGCGCTTCAAGTGCATCGCCTTCCCGGGCGAACCCAGTGGCAGTGTGATGGACCGTTTAGCGCTTACCGTTGCGGGGGCAGCACAGGGATGATGGTTTGCAGCCACGCACCTGTTTCCCGTTTATCCAAGGCGGCTGACAAGCCGCTTCGGCACCTGAAGCGCCGCATTATACCCAGACGTCGCGCGCAGAGGGACGGCCCATTTACCGCTCCGCGGGCGGGACAATTGACCGGCCGCAAAACGCCCCCTATAGTCCCGCCATGCACGCAGAACTCGATACCCTCGAAGCCCGGATCCGCCAGGTGGCCGAACTCTGCCACGCGTTGCGGCAGGAAAATATCGCGCTGCGTCAGCAGCTGCTGGCCGCTCAGCAGGACAACAAGCAGCTGGCTACCCGCCTCAATGCCGGCAAAACACGGCTGCAGACCCTGCTCGAAAACCTGCCGGAGGACATCTGATGGCCGGTCCAAGATCGATCGAAATCCATATCCTGGGTCGCGCTTTCAAGGTGGCATGCTCGCGCGAGGAAGAATCGGCCTTGATCGCGGCCGCCGATTATCTGGACGAGAAAATGCGGGAGATCCGCGACGGCAGCAAGGTGATCGGCGCCGAGCGCATTGCCATCATGGCCGGGCTCAACATGGCGCACGAGTTGCTGACCCAGAGCGGCGGCAGTCTGATCGAGGAATCGCGCGCCCGGCTGACGCATTGCAATACCCTGCTCGATTCAGTGCTGGAAGATCAGGACAAACTCTTCTAAACTGGCGTCGCTCCCTGCGGTGTTCGAGGCTGGTTGCAATTTCTCTGAACCAATGCATACGTGCAAGGCTGCGGTCTATTCCGGCTCGGGTGTGCGCGTGACACGTCTCATGTGCCCAAAGCGCCTTTGATTGCGGCCGTCTTGGACCCCGGTTCAAGAGTCTGCGGTCAGTCACGGCACAGGCGGGGAGCTTTACCTCTCAATGGATAAATACACCCTCAGGCGTCAACTCAAGGCCGCGCGCAACGCGCTCAAACCGGCTGCGCGCCGCAAGGCCGCACGTGATTCGCTGCGGCTGGCGCTGCGCCACGGCCTGTTGCTGAGATCGCAACGCATCGGATTCTATCTGCCGCAGGGCGGCGAGTTCGACGTCCACCCCCTGCTCAATCAGGCACTGACGATGCTGCGCGGCTGCTACCTGCCGATGCTGCCGCGAAGGGGGCGGACGATGCGGTTCGGCCGGATCGGCCGCAACACGCGCATGACGAAGAACCGCTATGGCATTCCCGAACCCATCGATGCAAAACCGCTGCGCGCACGGCAGCTCGACCTGCTGCTGATGCCGCTGGTAGGGTTCGATCTCGAAGGCAATCGCCTCGGGATGGGCGGCGGTTTTTACGACGCGACGCTGGCATTCATGCGGCACCGGCGTTTGTGGCGCAAGCCGCGCCTGGTGGGCATCGCCTACGAATGCCAGCGGGTGGACACGTTGCCGCACGAGCCCTGGGACATGCCGCTCGACGCGGTGCTGACCGAGCGCCAGCTCTATCGCTTCAACCCGGTTCGGCGCTGAGCCGGTCGGCATTCAGCCTTTCACGATTTCGCGATCGAGCTCGCCGCTCTTCAGCTTGTCCTGATAATCCGTCAGCATCGCCCTAACCTTGCCGCTCAGGAGATAGAGCCCGATCAGGTTGGGGAAGGCCATCGCCAGCACCAGCAGGTCGGTGAAATCGAGCATGTTGGCCGCGCTTGCCACCGAGGCGATGACGATGAACGCCAGGAACAACACGCGGTACATCAGCGACAAGCGTTCGCCGAACAGGTAGGCCCAGCAGCGTTCGCCGTAGTAGGACCACGAGATCATGGTGCTGTAGGCGAACAGCACCACCGACACGGTGAGGATGATGGGGAACCAGTCGGACACGGTGGCGAACGCCACCGAGGTCAGCGCCGCGCCCTTGCTGGCCTCGCGCAGCGCCAGGGTGGCGGGATCGTTGTAGACGCCGGTGATGACGATCACCAGGGCGGTCATGGTGCATATGACGATGGTGTCGATGAAGGGCTCGTACAGAGCGACCATGCCCTGGCGGATCGGGTACTTGACCGAGGCGGTGGAATGGACGATGGCCGCCGACCCCAGGCCGGCTTCGCTGGAAAACACCGCGCGCTTGAAGCCCTGCACCAGCGCCCCCACCATGCCTCCCGCCACCGCGATCGGCGCAAAGGCTTCAGTGAAGATTTTGGCCAGCGCCTGCGGCACCTGCTCGACGTTGCCGAGGACGATCCACAGGCAGGCCGCCAGATAAATCAGGATCATGGTCGGCACCACCGCCTCGGCGACGTGGGCAATGCGGCGCAGGCCGCCGATGATGACCACGCCGACCGCCACCGCCATAACGAGACCGTAAACAATCGGCGTGTCGTTCAGGAAAGGAAACTGCTCCTGCACCGCGCCAAGCGACTGGCTGACCTGGAACGCGCTGCCGGCGCCGAACGAGCCCAGCACGGTAAACACGGCGAACATCCCGGCCAGGATCTTGCCGGTGCGCGGCATGTCGAACTCGGCGAATCCCTTCGACAGATATTCCATCGCCCCGCCCATGATGTGGCCGTCCGGCCGCACTTCGCGGTAGCGCTGCGCCAGCGTGGCTTCGGTGAATTTGGTGGTCATCCCGAGAAATCCCGCCACGATCATCCAGAACGTCGCCCCCGGCCCGCCGATGGAAATCGCGATCGCCACCCCGGCGATATTGCCCAGCCCCACCGTGGCGGAGAGCGCGGTGGTCAGCGCCTGGAACGGGCTGACCTCGCCCTTGTCGTCGGCGGTGTGGTATTTGCCGCGGAGCACGGCATAGGCGTGCCGCATCATGCGCAGATTGACGAAACTGAAGCGGATGGTGAGATAGACCGCGCCGGCGATCAGCCAGGCGACGATGAAAGGCATCGCCGGCTCGCCGGGAAAGACGTCGTAGAAAATCACGCTGGCCAGATAGCCGTTCAGCGTGCCGAAAAAGGCGTCGATTGCACCGGGCCCGGCTGCCAGCGCCATCTGCGGAAACAGCCCGACGGCTGCGATAAATAAATATGGATGGATCACGGCCTGCGCCCCCTGGCTATTTGTTGTTGGCCGCAACAATAGCAAACTTGCCGCCAAAACGCGCCTGTATCCATGACAAAGGCCGACTCTCGGTCGGCCTTTGCTTGGTTTAGCCTTGCCATGATCGAACAGGCCCGGCCCCCGGTCATGGTCTGGCGCGGTTACTGCCGGGCAACATCCATACCGGTTCCCGGAAGGCCCAGCACCCAGCTGATGATCTTGTCGAGATCCTCGGGCTTGACCCCGGGATTGGCCGGCATAATTCTCCGGCCCCATACGCCCTTGCCGCCGGCTTTCACCTTGGCGACCAGCATGTCATGCGCCGCCTGGTTGCCAGCATACTTCGCGGCCACATCCTTGAACGCGGGGCCATAGACCGGTGTGTCGACGGCGTGGCAGGACAGGCACGCGTTCTTCTGGGCCAGATCCTGGCTGGCCGACGCCGCGCCGGACATCATCAGCAGGGCAGCGGATGTCGCGGTCAAAATCAGTTTCTTCATTGTTTCGGTCTCCTTCGAGGTCAAGTCAGGCATAAGCCTTAACGACAATGCACACATTCTTAAGGGAATATTAAGGGAAATCTCACCCTGAAAAATAGCCATGGCCTAGTATATTTATACCGCTCACAACCCCGAGCCCCGATCATGTGGCTACCGACAAAATTTCAGGCATGAAAGCGAGCGTGGTCGCGTAAACGAACTGTGGGGTTTCCTGCGCCCATCCAGGACGCCGTGTTAACAATAACTTATTGTTGATCGTTTTCGTCAACTATTGTACGCTTGTGGCTGATCGATTAAACGTAGGAGCTTCCCATGTCCCAGGAATTATTCGCCGCCGCCCGCTCGGGCGATACCGCCCAGATCCAGGCCCTACTGGCGGCCGGCGCCGATCACGCGACCGCCGACGAAGCCGGTGAAACCGCACTGATGCACGCCGCCCACAGCGGCCAGGTTGCGGCAGTGCAGGCGCTGCTCGCCGCCGGCGCCGACGTCAACGCCAAATCGCAGCTGGGCTGGACCGCGCTTGCGAAGGCCGCCTACAACGGCGAAACCGGGCGGGGATATGTCGAGATCATCGAAGTGCTGCACCAGGCCGGCGCCTCGCTCGACGAACGCATTTTCTTCGGCATCACGCCGCTGATGCTGGCGGCTGGCGGCGGCGACGCTCCGGTGGTGGAATGGCTGATCAACGCTGGCGCCGACGTGCTCGCCGCCAACGAGGGCAGCCGTACCGCACGTCAGATGGCAAACGACAAGTTCTATATCGATGTGATCAACCTGCTGAACGACGCCGAGCGTCAGCTCGGCGTGCAGGAAGACGGCTCATGCTCGTCGACCAAAAGCGTGGTCAAGCCGCAGGTGGTCAATCTGATGAAACCGACCGCGCATTGACCGGTTTGGGCTTGGCCGTTGCCCCCTCTCCCGCTTGCGGGGGATAACCAGCGACTCGCCCGATTGCGGGCTTAGTCGAATGGCTAGGTGTTCCATCAGGGTTGGGGAGGGGGAAGCGAAGCGCCGGTTTGGCCAACAAGACCCCACTCCCCTGCCCCGCTCGCGGGAGAGGGGCAACCAGAACCTCAGCGGTCCAGCCAGTCGATCAAACCGTGCCACTGCCCTATGTCGCGCTCGGCGACGTGGGGCGGCAGGTCGAACAGACTCTTGCCCTCGAACGCGGCATTGACGTAATGCTGGGTGTTGCGCAGATGCGCCAGCACCGGCAGACCCTGCTGATCCATGAACTGCTCCAGGGTGACCCCGGCGCGGGTACGCGGATCGACGCGCATGCCGATTACGCCGACGAAGGCATGGCCCTTGCGCACGGCCTTTTCGGCATGCAGCGCGGCGAGAAAATCCTGACTGGCGCGGATGTCGAACAGCGAGGGGGCGATCGGCACCACCACCTTGTGCGCCAGTTTCAGCGCATGTTCCAGGCTCTTGCCGTGCAACCCCGCGGGCGAGTCGATCAGCAGCCAGTCGCTGTCGCCCTTTTGGCCTTCGCGCAGCAGTTCGATTTCCGGCAGCGACGGGTCTCGCATCGCCAACCAGTGCGTGGCGGATTTCTGCCGGTCCAGATCCAGCATCGCCACGCGCTCGCCACGCGACGCAAGATAGCCGGCCAGATTGATCGACAGCGTGGTCTTGCCGCTGCCGCCCTTGGGATTGGCCACCAGAATCACGCGCATGCTTGCTCCTTTGAAACCGATTTATCCGCGAAGGACGCGAAGAGACGCGAAGTCCCCCCCAAAGACCGAGAAAAGCGCTGAACAATTCCGTCATCGCGAGGAGCGAAGCGACGTGGCGATCCAGAAGCCTTTGATTTCGCCGAGCCTCTGGATTGCTTCCCACCACGGCCTTCGGCCTCGTGGCTAAAGGCAACAGCGCTCGCAATGACGAGGAAAGAATTATCAAGCGTTCCCATAACAGCTCTTTGGGTTTTCCTTCGCGTCTCTTCGCGCCCTTCGCGGACAAAAAAGAATTACAGCGCTTCGACGCTGTACGTCACCACCATCGTATGCGTCTCGCCCGGCGCCACGGTGACGACGTTGTCCATCGCGTTGGCCGATTCGACGCAGACCATTTCACGCCAGCCGTCACCCGACTTGCCTTTACCCATGTCGCCCATTTTCTCGGCCTTCTCGGTCCATGGCGTCCAGACGATGGTGGACAGCGAGCCGGTCTTGGCGATGCGGATGCGGCGCTTGAGGCCGGCGTCGACGACGACGCAATCGGCAGGCGTGTTCACGTAGACGCGGTCGACTTCGCCATTGAAGGCGATTTCGCCGCGCTGTGTCTTGCGCGCGAAGTTGTCGACCTTGTCGTGGTAATCGCTGCCCTCCAGCCCGCCGACGCTCACCGCGCCGATGTCGCTGATCTGCAGATAGGTATGCAACGCCTCGCCGATGCGAATCGGGGCATCGCCGGTGTTGGCGGTGGCGAGCCGCATCTCCAGCTTGTCGCCCACCACCACGGTCAGCGTCAGGCTGGTGGGGTGCGGCCATTGTGCGCGGGTCTGCTCGTTTTCAGCCAGTTGCAGGGTGATCTCGGTTTTGGCGTCGTTGCGCTTGCGGCTGCCGGTCACCGTCCATGGCACGGTGCGGGCGAAGCCGTGCGCGGGGTAGCCCGATTCGGAATCATGCGCGCCGAACCACGGCCAGCACACCGGCGCGCCGCCGCGGATGGATTTGCCCGCGGCGAACTTGGCGGCGTCGGACACCCATACCACCGGCTCGGGCTGCGACTTGGGCCGATAACTTACCACGTGCGCGCCCTGCAGGCAGATCGTCGCGCGACCGCCATGGTTGTCGATGTCGGCGTAGGTGAGGCCGCCTGCTCCAATTCTGAAGCTCAGCTGGCCGGGGATGGCGAAACGCGCCAGCGGGTCGGCGTGGGCCTGCGCCTCGGTCGGATGCTCGACCTGGCTGACGTCGCGCACCGCGCCGAAGGCAGCGGAGGTCGTCATCGCCGCATACGCCCGCAGCGCAGCCGACACTTCGCGTTCACGATTGACCGGCTTCCAGGCCAGCGCGCCCTTCGCGTCCATGGCAGCGCGGCGGCGCGCGAGTTCGGCTTCGCTCAGCGCGACATTGATGCTGCGATTGGGAATATCGATCTCGATGGTGTCGCCTTCCTCGATCAGGCCGATATTGCCGCCTTCGGCCGCTTCCGGCGAGGCGTGGCCGATGGACAGCCCCGAGGTGCCGCCGGAGAAGCGGCCGTCGGTGACCAATGCGCAGGCTTTGCCCAGGCCCTTGGATTTGATGTAGCTGGTCGGATACAGCATTTCCTGCATGCCGGGGCCGCCGCGCGGGCCTTCGTAGCGGATCACCACCACGTCGCCCTCGACGATCCGGTCGCCGAGGATCGCCTCGACCGCGGCCTCCTGCGATTCGAACACGCGGGCCGGGCCGGAAAATTTCCAGATGCTCTCATCGACGCCCGCCGTCTTGACGATGCAGCCGTCGGCAGCGAGGTTGCCGTACAACACCGCCAGGCCGCCGTCCTTCGAATAGGCGTGCTCGAGGTCGTGGATGCAGCCGTTGACGCGGTCGTCATCGAGCCTGGCGAAGCGGCGGTCCTGCGAGAACGCGGTCTGCGTCGGCACGCCGCCGGGCGCGGCGCGGAAGTAGTCCTTCACGTCGCGGCTCTTGGTGCGGCGGATATCGTAGACATCGATCTGCTCGCCCAGCGATTTCGTCAGCACAGTCGGCACGTCGCGGTGGATCAGGCCGCCGCGCTCCAGTTCGCCGAGGATCGCCATCACGCCGCCGGCGCGGTGCACATCTTCCATATGATAGGTCTGGACCGACGGCGCCACCTTCGACAGGTGCGGCACGCGGCGGCTCATGCGATCGATGTCGGCCATGGTGAAATCGACGCCGGCTTCATGCGCCGCGGCCAGGAGATGCAGCACGGTATTGGTCGATCCGCCCATCGCGATGTCGAGCGCGACGGCGTTCTCGAAGGCGTCGAAGCTGGCGATCGCGCGCGGCAGCACGGAGGTATCGCCGCCCTCGTAATAACGGCGCGCGTTCTTCACGATCAGGCGGCCGGCGGCGAGGAACAGATTCCTGCGGTCGGCGTGGGTCGCCAGCATCGAGCCGTTGCCAGGCAGGGAAAGCCCCAGCGCCTCGGTCAGGCAGTTCATCGAGTTGGCGGTGAACATGCCCGAGCACGAGCCGCAGGTCGGGCAGGCCGAGCGTTCCAGTTGATCGACTTTTTCATCGCTGAATTTCGCATCCGCGGCCGACACCATGGCGTCGACCAGGTCGAGCTTGATCGTCTGCTTGTCCCATACCACCTTGCCCGCCTCCATCGGCCCGCCGGAGACGAACACCGTCGGGATGTTCAGC
>JAUPLV010000130.1 GCA_030836725.1 Pseudomonadota bacterium
CTGGCTGACGATGGGGGCAGTGGTGGCGGCTTGTTTGCCGGATTCGCTGGTGCCGCAACCGGAAATGCCGAGCATCAGCGAGCCGAGAAACAGGGTGGTGGAGAACAGGGACAAACGGGTCATCGGAAAACTCCTGATTGTGGAAGGGGAAATTTTACAGGGGGAGCCGGAACAGCCCAAACGCTGTTTGATGCAGTTGCAGCCCTGGGGGCGTGGTCGTTCGCTCGGCAGGCAGCGGGTCAATGCGCACCGTGTCGGCGAAATGCCAGGGGATGGCTGGGTTCATGACGCGGCGGCTGTTTATGGGCGACGGTTCACGGCAGAGGCGATCAAGGGGCGCCGGCCTCGCCAGCGGCGGGCGTCGCGCCAATCGCAGCCGGGGAGGAGGAAGGGATTTGCTTGAACTCGGACAGCCGCAGCGCGTTCAGCACCACCAGCAGCGAACTCGCGGACATGCCGATGCCGGCGAGCCATGGCGTGACGTAGCCGAGCGCGGCGGCGGGGATGGCGATGAGGTTGTAGCCGAGCGCCCAGCCGAGGTTCTGGCGGATGATTTTCTGGGTCTTGCGCGCCAGCGCCACGCCTTCGGCCAGCGCGGCGAGGCGGCAGCCGAGCATCACCATGTCGGCGGCGGCCTGCGCGACGTCGGCGCCTTCGCTCATGGCGATGGAAACCTGGGCGCCGGCCAGCACCGGCGCATCGTTGATGCCGTCGCCGACCATGGCGACGATGCGGCCCTGGTCCTGCAGGGCTTTTACGTAGGCAAGCTTGTCCTCGGGCAGCGCGCCGGCGTGCCAGTCGGCGATGCCGAGTTGCTGCGCCACGGCTTTTACCGCGGGTTCGGCGTCGCCCGACAGCAGATGCAGGCGCAATCCCTGCCGCCGCAGGGCGGCGAGCGCAACGGCGGCGTCGGGGCGCAGGCTGTCGGCCAGGGCGAACCAGGCGATCGGTCCGCTGTCGTCGGACAACGCCACCCAGCTGGCGCCATCGTCGGACGCCGGAGGCGTCTCGCCGGCGGCTGCGAAGCGCGGCGTGCCCAGTCGATAGGCGCGGCCGGCAATCGTGCCTTCGACGCCGCGTCCCGGCGTGTTGCGGATGTCGCTTGCGCTGAGGCTCGAATGGCCGGCTTCACGAATCGCACGGGCGATGGGGTGCTCGGAACCGGCTTCAAGCGCGGCGGCCAGTGCGCTCGCTTCCTCCGCGCTGTGCCCGCCCAGCGGAACCACGCGGCGCACGCTCAGGCGCCCCAGGGTCAGGGTGCCGGTCTTGTCGAACACCAGGTCGGTGGCATGCGCCAGGGTTTCCAGCGCATGGCCGCGCGTGGTCAGAAGGCCCAGCCGCGTCAGCCGGCCTGTGCCGGTGGTGAGCGCGGCGGGCGTGGCCAGGCCGAGCGCGCAGGGGCAGGTGACCACCAGGATCGACACCACGATCCACAGCATGCGCGACGGATCGATCAGGTACCACGCCAGGCCCACGAAAATCGTGATCACCAGCAGCAGGCCGACGAACCAGGCCGCAGCGCGGTCGGCCAGCTGGCCGATGAGCGGCTTTTCGCTTTGCGCGCGGTCCAGCAGGCGCACGATGGAAGCGAGCCGGGTGTCGGCGCCGAGTTTCTCGACCCGAACCACCAGCGGGCTGGCCTGGTTGAGGCTGCCGCCGACGACTTTCGCATTCACGGTCTTGGATACCGGCAGCGATTCGCCGGTGAGCATCGCCTCGCTCACCGCGCTGTCGCCCTCGACCACCACGCCGTCGGCGGGCAGGGTCTCGCCGGGACGTACCAGCACGTGGTCGCCCACCACCAGCCGCGCCACCGGCGCCTGTTCCTCGTCGCGCGCCGGCCAGTTGGGCAGCCGCGTGGCGGCGGCGGGGATGAGCTTGACCAGTTCCTCAACCGCGGCGCCGGCGCGGCGGCGCGCGTTCATTTCGAGGAAGCGCCCGGTCAGCAGCAGGAAGACGAACATGGTGACCGAGTCGTAATACACCTCCCCGTGCCCGGAGAACGTGCTGTAGACGCTGGCGACGAAGGCGGCGCCCACGCCCAGCGCCACCGGCACGTCCATTCCCAGCATGCGCCGCTTGAGATCGCGCCAGGCGCCGATGAAGAACGGCCAGGCCGAATACATCACCACGGGGATGGTGAGAATCAGGCTGGCCCAGCTCATCAGCACCCGGATCTCGTCGGTCATGTCGGTGGCGGTATAGCTCGGCAGCGCGTACATCATCACCTGCATCATGCCCAGCCCGGCGATGGCCAGCCGCTTGATCGCGGTGTTGCGCTCGCGCTTGTGGATGTCGTCGGAACGGCCGGGATCGAACGGATGCGCGATATAGCCGATGTCGGACACCGCCTTCAGGATCGCCGACAGATGGATGCGGCTGTTGTCCCAGCGCACCCGCGCGCGGCGGGTGGCGTAGTTGATCTCGACCGACAGCACGCCCGGCAGTGCCGAAATGTGGCGTTCGTTCAGCCAGACGCACGCGGCGCAGACGATGTTCTCCAGGATCAGCGCGGCCTCGCGGATGTTTTCCGTTTCCGTGCGAACGAAGCTTTCCTGGATTTCCGGCAGGTCGTACAGCCCCAATTGCGCCAGTTCGGCCTCGGCCTCGCGCGCAGTGGCGGGTAACGCGGTACGGTGGGTGTAATACGCGCCCTGGCCGCTGTCGATGATGGTCTGCGCCACAGCCTGGCAGCCGCGACAGCAAGCCGGTCGGGTTTCGCCTTCGAACTGGACGGGATACTGGGCGCCGTCCGGTACCGGCAGGCCGCAGTGGAAGCAATCCGAAAAAGAGGGGGCGTTCGCGAGCCCGGAAGAGGTGCTCACGAAACGCCCCGCGGGAGGACGCCATGACGCGCTGCGCCCGGGAGAGAGGTCGGGCGTGCCGCTGGCATCGAGCACAACTTGTTTTCAGTGCCGGAGGTGGAGACCGATATCCCGTGGCGCCGGGTAGGCGAGCCAGACGCCAACGCTTGTGGCCTTGACGTCGATCCGGGTAGTTGCAACGTTCTGATTGCTGTAGCCATTCTTCCTTGCTGCCCTGTCCCCGGCCTGCAATGCGCCGCCTGATGTTTCAGCGGATGCCCTGCCGGTAAACCGGCGATTATAGGAGCGAGCTGGGCCAATCCGTACCCAACGCGTATTTCCGGACGCATCGAAGCAAGCAGAAATAGCAGTATTGAGGATTACCAAATCGTAATATGGGCGCTCGGCCCGAGGCAAGCGATTTGGAATCCGCTACCATTGCCGGATGCACGAACGTCAGCAATCCGCGCCATTTTTTCCGCCGGTCGAAGCCGCGCTGCGCGAGCCCAACGGCCTGCTGGCGATGGGCGGCGACCTGTCGGTCGAGCGCTTGCTGGACGCCTACCGGCACGGCATCTTTCCCTGGTTCAATCCCGGTGAGCCGGTCCTCTGGTGGAGCCCAGACCCACGCATGGTGCTGGCGCCGGGCGAAGTGCGCGTCACCCGTTCGCTGGCCAAACGTATGCGCAACGCTGGCTTCGAGCTGCGCGTCGACACCGCCTTCGCCGAGGTGATGCGCGCCTGCGCCGCGCCGCGCGAGGATGCCGGCGGCACCTGGATCTCGCCGGCGATGGTCGCCGCCTACACGCGGCTGTTCGATGCCGGCTACGCGCATTCGGTGGAAACCTGGCGCGACGGCAAGCTCGTTGGCGGCTTGTATGGCGTGGCGATCGGCCGCATGTTCTACGGCGAATCCATGTTCAGCCTCGAACCCGACGCTTCCAAGGTCGCCCTGGTGCGCCTGGCCCGGCAGCTGCGGCGCTGGGAGTTCGGGCTGATCGACTGCCAGATGGAGACCGCGCACCTGGCCAGCCTGGGCGCGCGCACCCAGCCGCGCGCCATGTTTACAGCGCGGCTGGCGGAATTGGTAAACTTGCCTCATCGGCCCGGCCCCTGGATTTTTGATGCACCCGACTGAACCGCCTTTCCAGCACATCCAGTTTTATCTGACCGCGCAATATGACTGCAGCTACCTGCCCGGCCGGCAGGCGCGTTCGCAGGTTGCCACGCCTGCCCACCTGATCGACGCCCAGGCCTACGGCGCGCTGATCCGTGCCGGATTCCGCCGCAGCGGCCAGTTCACCTATCGTCCGCACTGCGAGCATTGCCATGCCTGCGTGCCGGTGCGGGTCGACGTGTGCGGTTTTGCGCCCAACCGCGCCCAGCGTCGCTGCCTCAAGCGCAACGAGCATCTCGGCGCGCGTTTTCTGCCGCTCGATTTCAAGGAAGAGCACTACGCGCTGTATCGCGACTATCTCGGCAGTCGCCATGCCGGCGGCGGCATGGACCGCGACGGCCCCGACCAGTACACGCAGTTCCTGCTGTCGTCCAACGTCGACAGCATGATGGTCGAATTCCGCGACGGCGACACCCTGGTGATGGTCTCGGTGATCGACCAGGTCGACGACGGCCTCTCCGCCGTCTACACCTTTTTCGACCCCGCGCGCGACAAGGACAGCCTCGGCGTCTACGGCGTGCTGTGGCAGATCGACCTGGCGAAGCGCCTGGAACACGCCTTTCTTTATCTCGGCTACTGGATCGCCGAGAGCCGCAAGATGGCGTACAAGAAACAGTATCCGCCGTTGCAGGGGCTGGTCGATGGCCGCTGGCAGGTGCTCGACGCATGAGGCGCTGGATTCTGGTCGCCGTGCTGGCGGGCCTGCAGGGCTGCGCGCTCACCGTCAGCCACCCGCGCGCGCTCAAGCCGATCGACAGCTTCGAGCCGCTGGCAAGCGATCCGCGCGTATGGGTCGAGCCGGGCTACGAAGCCTATGGCGCCCGCGTGGCCGAGGCGCTGCCTGCCGCCATCGTCAAGGTCGAGACGTCCCATTACCTGCCGTTTGCCCAGCCGCCGCGCGTGTATGTGTGCGGCACCGATGCGTGCTTCAAGCGCTACGTCCTGACGCCCAGGCTTTCCGCCGCCGTGGTGCCCGACAACCGCCTGATCCTGTCGCCCAATCTCAACGGCAGCGAAAAACACCGGTTGCCGGCGCTGCTGACCCATGAACTTGCGCACCTGCATCTGGGTCAGCGCATCGGCCACTATCACAGCACCCTCCCGGTCTGGTTCCACGAAGGTTGGGCCACGCTCACCGCCGACGGCGGCGGCGCCGACTACACGACCGATGCCAAGGTGCTCGAGGCGATCCGCGCCGGGCGGCGGGTCAATCTCACCGCTCGCGACACGCCCTACAAACGCCACCGCGCTCAGGCCTTCAATCTGAACACCTTCGAGTTCTATCGCCAGTCGATGCTGCTGGTCGGCTGGCTGCGCGAGCAGGACGAAGCACGTTTCCGCCAGTTGGCGCTTGCCGTCCAGGACAACGCCGATTTTGAAATCGCCTTCTGGAATCTATACGGCGAGGCGCCCGCCACCCGTCTGGCAGGGTTCTTCGACGGCATTCAGACCCAGGCTGAGCCCGCAATCAACGATAATGGGCCGATCCAGGCCGCACCCGCAAAACCCTGAAGCCACTCCGACATGAAACCTTACCTCGACCTGATGCGCCATGTGCTCGAACACGGCGCCCAAAAAGACGACCGCACCGGCACCGGCACGCTGTCGGTATTCGGCTGGCAGATGCGCTACAACCTCGCCGAAGGCTTCCCGCTCGTCACCACCAAGAAATGCCACCTGCGTTCCATCATCCACGAACTGCTGTGGTTCCTGCGGGGCGACACCAACATCAGCTACCTGAAGGAAAACGGCGTCTCGATCTGGGACGAGTGGGCCGACGACAACGGCAACCTCGGCCCGGTCTACGGCCATCAGTGGCGTAGCTGGCCGAAGCCGGACGGCGGGACGATCGACCAGATCAGCGAAGTGGTGAACACGCTGAAG
>JAUPLV010000131.1 GCA_030836725.1 Pseudomonadota bacterium
GATTGAGCACTGGCCGTTGTACATCGAGATGTAGCTGCTGCCCCAGTTGCCTTGCCAACCGTAGTTTGGCGATTGGGGATGCAGCGGGTAGGCATTCCAGTTGGCCATTCCGGAAATCGAGACGCCGCCGGCCAGGTATTTCGTCTCGCCCGGCTCCAGATGCACCCACGCCTGCCAGCCCGAGGCTTGCACCACCAATCCGACGGCGAAATCGAAGGTGTTGCCCACCTTGATCACGAAGCGGAAGGTGGTGATGTTCTTCATGTCGAACACGGCATCGAACAAGATGCCGGTTCCGTTTGCCGGCCACGGATAGAGCACCGGACTGCGCGTGTAGGTCACCTCGAACGGCGGGATAATGCCGTCAGCCATCCCGGGCGTGTAGGTGATCAACGAGGGCATGTGCGAGAGCCAGATCGACTTCCACGACATCCGCGTATCGCCGGAGAGACCCAGCGCGCTGCTGCTCACCGAGCGGCTGTAGGTCTGGTAGCCGTAGGCCAGCAGGATGTAGCGCATCCGGTAGGTGCCGGTCGTCGGTAGACCAATGCTGGCGGGGTCGATGGTGTTGAACCAGTAGAACCAGTCCACGTTGTAATGCCGGATGATGCCGTTGGCGTCCATCGACATCTGTTCCCATCCGCTCGGCCACCAGCTGTAGGTGGTCATCTGGCCGGGCGAGTAGTTCGAGCCGTGCACACTCTGGTACCAGATCTGGCCCGACTCGACGTGAAGCACTTCGATCACAGAGGCGATGCCGAAGTAGCCGACACCGGTGCTGACTTGATAGGACAGCTGTTGCACCGGATCGACCCGATCCGCGACGGCGCTCGGAATCGGTCTGGATTCGAAGCGTACCCACAGGTCGGCGAGCCGGTCGATGATGAGGTGTAGGCTGCCGAGAAACTGCGAGCCGCTGCTGCCGGAGAACTTCAGTGTGCGACCATAGAGCTCGAAATACGGGTCAGGCGTCACGGTCTGCTGATCGCGCCACTCCCAGCGGAAATTCCCGCCGCCCGGCCCGTGCAACACGTAGCTGAAGTCGGCCGGTTTGGCGAAGAGCTCGCGCCGCAGCATCGGGCAGGGAGTCGGCGGCGGCGGGTTCGTCCCGGCCGCGAACGGCACGGACAGCCGCGCCTCGATTCCGCTGGGCTCATTGCTACTGCCGCGCCTTACCCCGCCCCGATCAAGGCGACTCGATACGGTGAGGCGCAGGCCCGGCTCGGGTTCCGACTGCGAGGCGTAATGGCGGCTCTCGCACTGGTTGTACGCCTGACTCGTGGCGTTGTTGAGCTCGCTGATCACCTGGTCGTAGTAGCGGCGCGCCAGCGGACTGTGATCGGGTTGCGGCTGAATCCACCAGTAGTTGTTGCCGAACAGCCAGTAGAAATCCACACTCGACCAGTCGTAAATCCACCAATCGCAGTCACGCTGCTGACGCACTTCGTCCTGCGCGCTCTGCCAGGTGCAGGTGAAGAATTCGATGGGCACCGCCTGCTTGAGGTTGGCCTTGACCGGCCCACCAGGTGGCGGCGTGACATCCGGCAGAGGGGTTGGCGACGGTTCCTTCATCACGCCCCCCGCGACAGTTCGCGCAGCGCCTGCGCCAGTTGCATTGCCGTCTCGCGCGAGGACTGCACCGTGTGCGGCTTACCGCCCACGTGGAAGCGCAGGTCGACCACATCGCGGGCCGTGGTGCCGTTGTTGCCAGCCATCATCGCCACCTGGCTCACGGCATCTCCTACCGCCCCGCCAACCGCGAAGCGTGGCAGAGAAGGCAGGAAACCCGCATTGAGCGAAGCGAAGAAGGCCTCGCCAAACTTGCGCACGCTCGCCGCCCGGATGACGAATTCGCCGTGGGAGAGCAGCGCCGGCACCGAATCCGAGGTCTCGGTACCCGGCCCGAAAATGCGCCCCGACATTCGCCGAAATCCCTCGGCGACGGCCTGCCCACCTTCCGCCAGCTTCTGGATCAGGCCACCCTGGGCATTGGTGTAGACCTTGGTGACGTAGATCGTGTGGGTGCTCGAGGTCGGTCGCAGCAGTTCCGACACGGCCGCCCGGTACTGCCCGAGGTCAGGCTGCACGGTATGCGTGGCCGAGGTCGGTGCCGACAGCACGGTCTTGGCATCCAGGGCGAACGACGCCAGTTGTTGCCGGGGCTGGTCGAAGGACACCAGTGCCGGGATTTCCACATTGGCGCTGGCCAGCGTGCCCTTGAGCCGGTCGATGTCGGCCATGACCTGCGTGGTATCGGCCTCAACCTTGGCGAGCAACTGCAGGTTGTCCGTGTCGGACTTGAGTTTCTCCAGGGAGGCTTGCGCCTCCTTGGTGTCGGCCTGAATTTTGGCGACGAGTTGCTGCGCCTCGGTCAGCGCCTTGAGTTTCTCGATGCCGGCCTTGGCAGCTTCGATGTCGATGTCGAGCTTGAGCTTGTCCTGGGTGAGCAAAGCTTGGCGTAGTTTGTCCAGTTCGTCGGACACTGAGGCGAGCGCACGCTTGGCTTCATCGGCACCGGCACCAGCAGCCGATGCTGCTTGCTTGTGCGCGTCACCCAATCCCTTCAATGCGGCATCGGCAATGCCGGCGGCCTCCTTGATCTCGCCAATCGCCGTGGCTGCCGCCTGGCCCTCGGAGACCATAGTCTGGGTGACCGTCTTGCCGTTCTGCTCGACTTGCTTGGTTACCGCCGATGCGGTGCGCTCGGCTAGCGCGATGGCTTCTTCGGCAAGTTTGCGGGCCTGCTCGTAGTTACCGGCGGCGAGTGCCGCCCGGGCCTGCGCCTGCTTCTCGTCGATCTGGCGCAGCCGATCCTGGTAGGCCGCGTACTCATCCATCCCTTTCCGAGACAGCTCGCGAATGCGATCCTCGACTGAGAGGCGCAGGTTGAGCCGCGCCTCATCGGCCGCCTTGGCCGCCTGCAGATGGCGCTGCTCCTCGGCGATCAACCGGTCGACGGTGGCGCGGTAGGCCGACTCCAGTTGGCTGTAGATGGCGATGCGTGCCTCGACCGCTTGCCGCTCGATGGCCTGCACGTCCTGGCCGGCAGCCCGGGCGAGCGCCACAGCCTGACCATAGGTCGCCTTCCATGCCGACTCCATCTGCCGCGCGCCGGCTTCCACCGCCGCGAGTTTCTCGCGCTCGGCAGCAAGCAGCGCTTGGGCCGATTCGCGGATCGCGGCCGACTCGGAGCGCGCGGTATTCTGCGCCGCCGCTTCCTGCCGCTTGTAGTTCGACTCGATCTCGGTGACGCGGGCATCCCAGATCGCCTTGATGTCGGCGGCGACCTGCTTGTAGCTGGCCGAGAGTTGCTTGACCGTCTCGGCCGCCTTCTTGGTCTCGGCATCGAGCGCCTGCCGGATCGCCTCGCCGGCTTGGGTCGCCGCGCCCTGGATGGCGCGCAACGCATCTGCCGTACCGGGCAAGGCAGCCTTGAGTCGCTCTGTGGCCTGCGCGGCCAGCATCATCTGGGTTTTGACGGAGAGCGTGCCGGTGTTGGCCAGTTCCTCCATCGCCGCCGACAGTTGCTCCAGTTGCTGGCGCTGCCGGTTCATCTCATCGATGGCGCGGTTGGTCTCACGGATGTCCTGCACCATCTTCACGATGCCGCGCCCCATCTCCCAGACGGCGACGGCGGCGAGCACCGGCAGGAAGCGCATGAAGGCCGCCTTCAGTACCGCCAAGGCACTACCCAGCGCAGCCACTGCCGCGACGCCCTTGACGGCCAGCACAGCGACGATGATCTCGCCAAGCACACGCAGCACGGCCATGATCTCCTCGCCGTGGGAGGCCAATGCCACCAGGGTGTCGGCCAGTTTCTGCAAGGCCGGCAGCGCTGCTTCTGCCACCTTCATGGCGATTCCGGACAGGGCCTGCTTCACCGTATCGAGGGTGTCGTTAAACTTCTCGGCGGCCTTCGCAGTGTCGCCGCTGATCTCGAGGCCCAGTTCCTTGAACTTCTGCTTCAATTGCTCGATGCCGGCCCGCCCCTGGTTGAGGAACGGGATCAGTTCGACACCGCTTTTGCCGAAGAGCTTGACCGCCAGCGCCGATTTCTCGGCCCCATCGGGCATCGCGGCGAAGGCGTCGGCGAGGTCGAGCAATACCTCCTCGGTCGGGCGCAGCTGGCCGGCGGCATCTTTGACCGAGACGCCCAGCCGACTGAAGGCCTCGACCTGCTCTTTCGATCCACCCGCCGCCTCGACCATCGCGGTCGCCAGTTTCTGCATCCCCTTGGCCAGTCCCTCCAGCGAAATGCCGGACTGCTCGGCGATGGGTTTCAGCAGCGACAGCGACTCGACCGAGATGCCGGTCTTCTGCGAGAGCTTGGAGAGGTTGTCGGCGGTGTCGAGGGCCGCCTTGCCGGCGGCAACCAGCGCGCCCAGCGACAAGGCCGCACCCAAGCCTGCCAGCACGCCGTTGACCTTGCTCGCAGCGACCGACAAACCTTCCAGGTTGCCCTTGACCGAGGCAAGCGCCGACTTGGTCTGGTCGATGGCAGTGATGAGGATTTGGGCGCGGTCGGATGCCACGGGTTACAGACCTTTTGCGTTCAGTTGTTGCAGGATGGCGATGGAGAGCTTCGGCAGTTGCGAGCGCACGAGGCCCGGCAGATCGAAACGGCCACGCAGGGTCACGCTCGGGACCAGCACGGCGATGGGAATTTCCTGGCCACGCTTGATCGACTTCGCACCGGAGCGACCCCGTTCCGCACGCTTGAAGCGACGCAGCTCGCTGGTGTTGTCCTTGATGTTCTCCGCCATCAGGATCACCTTGCCGTTCTTCTCGATGAAGAAGGCATTGCCGGCACGCATCAGGCCGTCGATCACGCGGCGGAACGCCTTGCGCCCGATGCGCTGGTGCTCGGGCAGGAGTGGAATCAGGAGTCGCCCGCCGATGCTGCCGCCCCGGACGTGGATGCCCAGCCAAGAGATGCGCGAACCGACCAGGAGCGCCGGGAATTTCTCGGGGCTGCCGGCGTAGAGCTTGTGCCGCATCGACTTCAAGAATCCTGCCTTCCTCACCTTGAAGACCGACTGCATCCGGGACTGGGCCGCCTGGGCGATCTCCTTGCCGGCGGTTTTCATGCCGGCTTCCACGGCTTTGCGAATCGCCCGACGTTTCTCTGGAACCCAACTGTCGAGCCGCTTCGGATCGAGCAGCCCCGAAGTGATGAGCGACAGTTTCATGGTTTGAGTTCTCGCACGAGGGATTTGATTTCGTTGCTGCCACCGCGCACGGCCGTCACCAGCAAGGCGAACTGCCCCGCGAGGTCTTCCCGCTCGGCGCGTTCGGCGGCAACCAAGAACGCCCGCAGCTGCGCGAGCGTGTAGGTCAGGACATCGGGATAGCGGTGTCCGGCCCGGAGGAGCCGGGCGATGGCGTCGCTCCAGGGATCACCGTTCCGATCCGCTGGCTGACCCGCGTGATTTCCGGCACCACGCGGCGGATAAAAAAATCCGCATTGGCTCCGAACACCGCCTCGGCAAGCCGGATGGCATCGTCCAAGGCGAGCAAGGAAACCCACTCCGGCGGACGGCGGCAGGCGATGGCCAGCACCAGGATCACTGTCTCGCCATCCTCGGACAGCAGGCGCAGCCAGTCGGGATCGGCGGTGAGCTTCCCGGCGAAGGGACGGACGGTGCGGGCGAAGATCGGCAGTTCGCCCACCTTGAGCGGCGTGATGTCGAGGGTTTCACCGCCGATGATCAAGGTCTCGGGTACCGGCGGCAGCGCGGCAAAGGTATCGTCAGTCATGGCGATCACCCGAGCTGGACGATGCGACCGAACTGGCCGAGCACCGCGTCGTAGGGTTTGGTGGAATCGGCCAGCAGCGAGCCTTCCATCTCGAACTTGTTGAG
>JAUPLV010000132.1 GCA_030836725.1 Pseudomonadota bacterium
AGTCCACGTCGCCAAGTATTACCTGAAGCGCGAAGCCTGGGTGGCCGCCGCCAACCGCGCCAAGGAAGTGCTGAAAACCTACCCCGAAGCCCCGGCGCTGGAAGAGGCCCTGGCGATCATGGTGGTAGCCTACGACAAGCTGAAACTGACCGATCTGCGCGACGATGCGCAGCGCGTGCTGAACCTCAACTTCCCCAATAGCAAGTTCGCCAAGGGCGTGAGCACCGAAGGCAAGGCCTGGTACCGATTCTGGTAGGGTTATTTCGCGGTTGCTGCGTCAAAAAGAAACTCGAAGCTGCCATTCGGGCCAGGCTCGCATTATCCAACTATACGCGCTTGGGGCGCTCAAGATGTGGCCAAAGAGCGCGCCACGCCCAATCATCGTTTGATTCCGGGTTAGCGACAAACCGAGAGATCCACGACTCCATGATCAAGCCATACCATTCTCCCCATTTCCGCGCATCCTCCTCGTCGAAGTAATAGTAGAAGGTATCGACGTTAGGCTTCGGTGCCGCCAGATCACTCGTAAGGTACTCACGCAGTGTTCCATATGGGTCCGGCCCCCGCGCGTCCAAGTATTTTCTAAGAGCTGAGCGAAGTATGTCAGTGAAGGCTGCCGCTTCAGTGTCCGTGGTGTACTGAAACAACGACACGAACTCCTCCCTGCGGTCTTTCCCTCGCCCCGTGATCCAATGAACATGCATTCGGTGCTCACCGGGCCAAAGCAGCTGATCCAGGAGTCCGGCGCCCTTAAAGTCCGTCGTTAGCTTGAACTAGATTGCCTCAACGTGGGCTGATTTCCTTCAAAAGCTCGGGGTGCTTGTCCAGCAACTTGAACAGATTCACGACCGCTGCCAAGGGCCGCGCTTCTCCGCGCTCGTAGCGTGAGAATGCGTTTTTGCCGCCGCCTGTCAGGATGGCCGCTTCTTGCTGGGTGAGTTTGAGTTTCTTGCGGATATGCGCCAGTGCGGCGGCTTCTTCCGCATCCGTCTGGTCGCGGAAGGCGAGCCAAGCCGCCTCTTCGCGCGCGTCATGATCTGCAAAACCATCCGCGCAGTGATCGCAGAATGCGCCCTGTTCCGTGTATTCATAAGGCTTGCCGCGATACTCGATCTGCTGTTTTCGAGTCTGGTCGTGCAGCGTGCCTTCGCCGCAGATCGGGCAGGGCTGCTTATGCCATTTGCTCGCCATGTTCATTGCTCCTTGAACGAAATCACGAAATACACGCCCACGCGCTGAAACTTCACATACAGCGTCTTGCCGTTCCACGCCGCGTGGTACACGTCCTGCCAAATGGTGTGGTCGTGATGCGTAGTCATGCTCTTGAAGAAGTTCGCTTGAGTCAGCCCGCACACCACGGCAAGCGCATCCGCAGCGGCCATGCCTGCCTGACGTATCCCAAGCTTGGCTGAAACGGTGAGATTCATTTCAGAAACCGTGGTCATTTGCGCCTTGATATCGGCGAGCAGGTAATGCGGCTTGCGCTTTTCCATGCGGAAATAATACCCTTTAAGGGTAATTCGTCAAGGCAGATGTTCCCGCCTGCTTACACCCCAAACTCTAACCAAGAGGCAGCATGCGCTGCCCGGTGTCAAATCGCCGCTTCGCCCGACTCGCCGGTGCGTATCCGCACCACCTGCTCCACCGCCGTCACAAAGATCTTGCCGTCGCCGATCTTGCCGGTGCGGGCCGCGTTGATGATCGCCTCCATCGCGCGTTCCAGCAGGCTGTCGGAGATCACCACTTCCAGCTTCACCTTGGGCAGAAAATCCACCACATATTCGGCGCCGCGATAGAGCTCGGTGTGCCCCTTCTGGCGACCGAATCCCTTGACCTCGGTGACGGTGAGCCCGGTGACGCCGATTTCCGACAGCGCTTCACGGACTTCGTCCAGTTTGAACGGCTTGATGATGGCTTCGATTTTCTTCATGGCAGGTCTCCATTAATCGGGTTGGACATTACGTTCGCTCCCTCGCCCGCTGCGGGAGAGGGTTGGGGATAACCAGCGACTTGCCCGCTTGCGGGCTTAGTCGAATGGCTAGTTGTTCCATCAGAGGGCGAGTTCGCTTAGCGTAATCCTGAATGATGTCATTCCGCTAAACGAGGTCGGGTCGGTATTTCGAGGTGATCGGATAACGGCGGTCCTTACCAAAATTGCGCGGCGTGATGCGCGGTCCGGGCGGCGCCTGACGGCGTTTGTATTCGGCGAGGTCAACCATGCGAATGACTTTCTTCACCGTGGCGGCGTCATAGCCCAGTGCAACGATATCGTTCGCCGACAGGTCGCGTTCGACGTAGGCCGCCAGTATCGCGTCGAGCATATCGTACGGCGGCAGGCTGTCCTGGTCGGTCTGATCCGGCCGCAATTCGGCCGACGGCGGCCGGTCGATGATGCGCTGCGGGATGGCCGCGGACAGGCTGTTGCGGTAATTCGCCAAGCGGTACACCAGCGTCTTCGGCACATCCTTCAGCACCGCGAAGCCGCCCGCCATGTCGCCATACAGCGTGGCGTAACCGGTCGCCATCTCGCTCTTGTTGCCGGTGGTCAGCACCAGCGTGCCGAACTTGTTCGACAGCGCCATCAGCAGCGTGCCACGTGCGCGCGCCTGCAGGTTTTCTTCAGTGGTATCGTGAATCGGTTTGGGCATCACGTTCGCCCCCTCCCCCGTTCGGGGGGAGGGTTGGGGAGAGGGAGGCGAAGCCATCGGTTTGGGCGCGCACCGCGCGTTGTTCGCCCCCTCCCCCTTGAGGGTGTAACCAGCGACTTGCCCGCTTGCGGGCTTAGTCGAATGGCTAGTGGTTCCATCAGAGGGTTGGGGAGAGGGTGAAATGCCAGTTTCCCAGCCCACGCCCGCATCACCCCCTCCCCCGCCCTCCCCCCTCAAGGGGGGGGGAGGGGTTGCGGCAAACTCGGGCGCCAACTGCGTACGGAAAGCATCGAATATCGGTTTGATGGCGATTTCGGAATAGCGCACGCCGAGCCGCTTCACCATGTCGCGCGAATCCTCGACGCTGATGCCCGCGGTGTAGTCCGACGGCATCATCACCGCATGCACCTTGTCCGCCCCCAGCGCATCGGCGGCAATGGCCAGCGTCAGCGCCGAATCGATGCCGCCAGACAATCCCAGGTGCACACCCTTGAAGCCGTTCTTGCCGATGTAATCGCGCACCGCCAGCACCAGCGCTGCGTAGACAGCGGCTTCCTCGTTCGGCAAGACCTGTTGCGGTCCGGTACAGGCGTCGCCTTCGATGTCGAGATAGAACAGTCCTGCCTGCCAGGCGGGGCACTGCACCGCCACCTCGCCATCGACATTCAAGGCGAACGATGCACCGTCGAACACCAGTTCGTCCTGCCCGCCCACCATGTTCGCGTAGACGATCGGCATGCCGGTCTCGACCTGACGCGAGCGCGCCGCGGCAACCCGTTCGCGTTCCTTGTTGAGATGGAACGGCGAGGCATTCGGCACCAGCAGCCAGTCGGCGCCGGCTTCCATCGCGCGCGTCGCCGGGCCCGGTTCCCAGATGTCGCCGCAGATGTTGATTCCGAAATTCACGCCGCCGCAGGTGAACACGCAGGGTGTGTCGCCACTGTCGAATACGCGCTGCTCGTCGAACACCGAATGGTTCGGCAGGTGATGCTTGCGATACATGGATTCGACACACCCGCCGCGCAGGAGCGCCGCGGCGTTGTACAGGCCGTCATCGCTGCGCTCGGGGTAACCGACGATCAACGCGAGTTCGGGCGGCACGTCGACTGCCAGTTGTAGCAAAGCGGCTTCGCACGCCGCGGTGAAATCCGCCCGCAGCACCAGATCCTCGGCCGGGTAGCCGCAGATCGACATCTCGGGGGTGAGCAGCAGGGCGGCGCCGGTAGCGTGAGCCTCCTTCGCCGCGGCAAGCAGTCGAGCCGCGTTGCCGGCGATGTCGCCGACGGTGAGGTTGAGCTGGGCGATAGCGAGTTTCATCGTGCGCGCTTAGCGGGCGCCCAGCGCCAGTTGCACTGCTTCACCCAGGCCCGCCGGGCTGGACGCGACGACGACGCCGGCGGTTTCGAGCGCGCGGATTTTCGCGTCGGCGGTGCCGCTGCCGCCGGCGATGATCGCGCCGGCATGTCCCATGCGCTTGCCCTTGGGCGCGGTGCGGCCGGCGATGTAGGCAGCCACCGGTTTTTTCATGTTGGAGCGGATGTACTCGGCGGCTTCTTCCTCGCGGCTGCCGCCGATTTCGCCGACCAGGATCACCGCTTCGGTCTGCGGGTCGGCCTCGAACAGTTGCAGGCAGTCGATGAAATCGAGCCCCTTGATCGGGTCGCCGCCGATGCCGACGCAGGTCGACTGCCCCAAGCCCAGCTGCGTGGTCTGATGCACCGCTTCGTAGGTGAGCGTGCCGGATCGCGAGACGATGCCGATCTTGCCTTTCTGGTGGATGACGCCGGGCATGATGCCGATCTTGCATTCGCCCGAGGTGATGATGCCGGGGCAGTTGGGGCCGATCAGTTTCGCCCCGTTCGCCCTGAGCGCGGCTTTGACGTTAAGCATATCGAGCACCGGGATGCCCTCGGTGATGCAGACGATGACCTCGATGCCCGCGTCGGCGGCTTCCAGGATCGAATCGGCGGCGAACGCGGCCGGCACGTAGATCATCGTGGCCTGCGCGCCGGTCTGCCGCACCGCGTCGCGCACGGTGTTGAAAACCGGCAGGTCGAGATGCGTCTGTCCGCCCTTGCCGGGGGTCACGCCGCCGACCATCCGGGTGCCGTAGGCGATGGCCTGTTCGGAATGGAAGCTGCCCTGCTTGCCGGTGAAGCCCTGGCAAATCACTTTGGTATTTTTGTCGACGAGGATGCTCATTGTGCTCTCTCCACGGCAAGTTTCGCCGCCTGGGTCAGGCTCTCGGCGGCAAGGATCGCCAGCCCCGATTCGGCCAGCAGCGTGCGCCCCAGCTCGGCATTGGTGCCTTCCAGTCGCACGATCACCGGCACCTTGACGCCGACCTCCTTCACCGCCTGGATGATGCCCTCGGCGATGACGTCGCAGCGCACGATGCCACCGAAGATGTTGATCAGCACGGCCTTGACGTTGGGGTCGAGCAGGATGATCTTGAAGCCCTGCGCCACGGTTTCCGGGGTGGCGCCACCGCCGACGTCGAGAAAGTTGGCGGGCGTGCCGCCCTCCAGTTGAATGAGATCCATCGTCGCCATCGCGAGGCCGGCGCCGTTGACCATGCAGCCGATGTTGCCGGTGAGTGCGACGTAGTTGACGTTGGCCGCGTTGGCCGCCGCTTCCTTGGCGTCGATCTGGCTGTCGTCGCGCAGTTCGCTCAAAGCCTTGCGACGATACAGCGCGTTGTCGTCGATGCTCATCTTGCAGTCGAGCGGCAGCACGCGGTTGTCGGCGGTCACCACCAGCGGGTTGATTTCGAGCAGGCTCAAATCGTTGGCGATGAACACGCGATAAAGCTGCGGCAGCAGACGGCAGAAATCCTTGTAGGCTTCGCCGGTCAACTCCAGCGCGAAAGCCAGGGCGCGGCACTGGAAATCCTGCACGCCCAGCAAGGGGTCGCAGGTCTCGGTCAGCACCTTTTCCGGGGTGGCATGGGCCACCTCCTCGATGTCCATGCCGCCGGCGGCAGACGCGACGATGGCGACGCGTTCGGTTTCGCGATCAACCAGCAGCGACAGATACAGCTCACGGGAGATCGGCAGGGTTTCCTCGACCAGCACCTGGTTCACCGGCTGGCCGTCGGGGGCGTTCTGGATGGTCACCAGCGACTTGCCGAGCAGGGTTTCGGCCATCGCGCGCACGTCGTCCAGACTTTTCACCACCTTGACGCC
>JAUPLV010000034.1 GCA_030836725.1 Pseudomonadota bacterium
CTCGCGGATCTTGCAGTCGGCCATCAGCTCGGCCTCTTCCAGTGCGCGCTGGATGGCGTTGACGGTGGCCTCGATGTTGACCACGACGCCGCGGCGCAGGCCGCGCGACGGGCTGGTGCCCATGCCGATGATATCGAGCGCGCCCTCGTCGTTGATCTCGGCGACGATGCAGACGATCTTGGAGGTGCCGATGTCGAGGCCGACGACCAGGTTCTTGGGGTCTCTTGGCTTGCTCATGTTTTACTCGGTTTGAAAGGGGAGGCGCCGTCCGGCATCCGCACGGCGAAGCCATCCGGATAGCGCAGATCGACCGTGACCGGCAGGAGCGGTGCCGCGGATTTGGCGGTCTCCCGTGCATCCGGCAGCGCGCCGAACAGGCGTGGATAGACCGCGACAAAACGCGCCAGCCGCTCATCGTTATGTTCGCGCCCCAGCGCCAGCTGTATGCCGTTGCCGAGGCGAACGCGCCAGGCCCGGCGCGGCGACAGGCGCAGTTCGTCGATCGTCATCCCCAGCGGGGCGAGCGCGGCCTGATGGCGCCGGTAGGCGGCCACCACTTCATCGCTGCTGTCCGCTGGTCCGGACAGACGCGGCAGCTGCGTGTCCACCGCCGCCACGAATATCTCGCCGTTCGTGTTCACCAGCGCATCGTCGTTCCAGCGTGCCAGCGGAATATGCTCGGTCAGCGACACCACCAGGACGCCCGGCCAGCGGCGTTCCACCCGCGCTTCGCGCACCCAGGGCAGTTTTTCCAGGCTGTTGCGTACGTGCTCGAGATCGACGGTAAAGAAGGTGCCGCGCACCTGGCGTTCCGCTATTAGGCGGATTTGCGCTTCGGTGACGTGCGCGACCGGGGTTTTCACTTCGATGGTGTGGAGGGCGAACCACGGCCGCGCCGCCGCCCAGCTGGTCGCGCCGTAGGCCAGCAGGCCGAGCGCGCCCCAGGTCAGCACGCGGGCGACCTGAGTCAGGGGGTGGGCGGCGAGTTCGGGCTGGGCGTTCATGCCAGGGTCTGCTCCAGGATCTTCATGCACAGCGCGTCGAAATCCAGCCCCGCCGCGCGCGCGGCCATCGGCACCAGGCTGTGGTCGGTCATGCCGGGCGAGGTGTTCACCTCCAGCAGATAGGGGTTGCCGAGACTGTCCAGCATCAGGTCGACCCGGCCCCAGCCGCGGCCGTCGACCAGGCGGAAGGCGTCCAGCGCCAGTTGCCGCAGCGCCATTTCCTTGGCGTCGGGCAGTCCCGCCGGACAGTGGTACTGGGTGTCGTTGCGAATATATTTGGCTTCGAAGTCGTAGAAGGCCTTGTCCCTGGCCGGTTCGAGGCGGATCAGCGGCAGCGCGGCGTCGCCGAGGATGCCGACGGTGAACTCGGCCCCGTCGATGAACTTTTCCGCCAGCACCAGCGCATCGTGTTCGGCGGCGGTTTCATAGGCGGCCTTCAGGGCGCCGGATTCGGTCACCTTGCTCATGCCGATGCTGGAGCCTTCCCGTGCCGGCTTGACGAAGATTGGCAGGCCGAGCTTTTTCTCCACCGCGGAAAAATCGCTGGCCGCGGTGAGAATGTCCCAGTCGGCGGTCGGCAGGCCCGCCGCGCGCCACAGCAGCTTGGTGCGCCACTTGTCCATGCCGATCGCCGAGGCCATGACGCCGCTGCCGGTGTAGGGAATGGCCAGCAGTTCGAGCGCGCCCTGCATGCAGCCATCCTCGCCGAAACGCCCGTGCAGCGCGATGAACACGCGGTCGAACTCGCCGGTGATAAGGTCGCCGAGATTGCGGTTGGCTGGATCGAATGCGTGCGCATCGACGCCCTGTCGGGTCAATGCCGCCAGCACCGCCGCGCCGCTGTTGAGGGACACCGGGCGTTCGGCGGAAGTCCCGCCGAGCATCACCGCGACTTTCCCGTATTTTCTGGCGGATTCAATCGGGTTCACTGCCGTTCTCCAATAATTCGCACTTCGCGGATCAGCCGCACGTTGGTGCGCGCTTCCACGCCGTCTTCAACATGTTCGATCAGGCGCTCAATGTCGGTCGCCGTGGCGTGCCCCAGGTTGACGATGAAATTGGCGTGCTTCTCCGATACCTGCGCATCACCGATCCGGTACCCCTTGAGTCCGCAGGACTCAATCAACCGGGCGGCGTAATCGCCGGGCGGATTGCGGAACACCGAGCCGGCGTTGGGCAGGCTCAGGGGCTGCGAGGCGATGCGTTTTTTCAGAAGCGCCTGGATCGTCGCGCGCGCGGCGGCGCCATCGCCTTTTTCCAGACGGAACCAGCCGCCGATAAACCATTCCTGATGGCCGTACTTCAGGGCGACGTGCCGGTAGCCCGTCACATATTCGTCTGGCCGTCGTTCGTTCAGCCGCCCCTGGCGATCCAGCGTCCGCACCTGTACCAGCTTGCCCCAGGTTTCGCTACCGTAGCAGCCGGCATTCATCGCGATCGCGCCGCCGACGGTGCCGGGGATGCCGGCCCAGAACTCGCCGCCGACCAGGTTGTGCCTGGCCGCGAAGCGCGCCAGCTTGGGCGAGGCAACCCCCGCCTGGGCGTATATCAGGGCCGTCTCCAATCCTTCCGGTGCAGGCGGCAGACCGTGCGTCCGATGTTCGATTTCCAGTTTATTCAGCACGCCATGCAGCAGAATCACCACGCCCGGCACGCCGCCGTCGCGCACCAGCAGGTTGCTCCCCAGGCCCACCATGTGGATGTCCTCGCTCATCGACACCGAGCGCACCATCCAGGTCAGATCTTCCAGATCGGCCGGGATATAGACGCGCTGGGCGGCGCCGCCGGCACGCCACGAGACATGCCGGCTCATCGGCTCGTTGTAGAGGAAGCGGCCGCGCAGCGCCGCGACACCGCCGCCAGCCGTGTCGGTCTCGCTCATGCGACGGAAGTCATGGCGCATGGTTTATCCCCAGTATCGGCGCTACCTGGCCGATGCTGCCGGCGCCCATTACCAGCACCACGTCGCCCGCCTGCGCCAGATCGCGCACCGCGGCGGGCACATCGGCGACGTTTTCCACGAACACCGGCTCGACCTTGCCGGCTACCCGCACCGCACGCGCGAGCGCGCGGCCATCCGCCGCCACGATCGGCGCTTCCCCCGCGGGGTAGACCTCGGTCAACAGCAGTACGTCGGTTTCCGACAGCACTTTCACGAAATCCTCGAAGCAGTCGCGGGTGCGGGTGTAGCGATGCGGCTGGAACACCAGCACCAGCCTCCGCCCCGGGAAGGCGCCGCGCGCGGCGGCCAGCGTCGCGGCCATTTCAACAGGGTGGTGGCCGTAGTCGTCGACCAGGCAGAAGTGCCCGCCTGCCTTCGCGGAAACTTCCCCGTAGCGCTGGAAGCGCCGGCCGACACCGTGGAATTCCGCCAGCGCCTTGACGATGGCGTCGTCGCTGGCGTCGACCTCGGTCGCCACCGCAATCGCCGCCAGCGCGTTCAGCACGTTGTGCATGCCGGGGTGGTTCAGCACCACGTCGAGGTCGGCCATGCCTTCGCGCTGGACGGTGAAATGCATCCGGCCATGCTCGAAGCGCGGATTCACCCCTCGTACCTGCGCCGAAGCGTCGAAACCGTAGGTGGTGATCGGCTTGCTGATGCGCGGCAGGATTTCGCGCACATGCGGATCGTCGATGCACAGCACCGCCATCCCGTAAAAAGGAAGACGCTGGCAGAAATCGACGAAGGCCTGTTTCAGGCGCTCGAAGTCATGGCCGTAGGTCTCCATGTGGTCGGCGTCGATGTTGGTGACGATCGCGATCACCGGCGTCAGATACAGGAACGAGGCATCCGATTCGTCGGCTTCGGCCACCAGGAAATCGCCTTGCCCCAGCCGCGCGTTGGCGCCGGCGGCGGTGAGCTTGCCGCCGATGACGAAGGTCGGGTCCATGCCCGCCTCGCCGAGAATGCTCGCAACCAGGCTGGTGGTGGTGGTCTTGCCGTGGGTGCCGGCAATCGCGATGCCCTGTCGCAAGCGCATCAACTCGGCCAGCATCAGCGCGCGCGGCACGATCGGAATCTTCTTCTCGCGCGCCGCGATCACTTCGGGGTTACTTTCCTGTACCGCGGTCGAGGTGACGACGACATCGGCGCCGGCGATATTCTCCGCTGCGTGGCCGCGATGGATGCGCGCGCCCAGCTTCGCCAGCCGTTGCGTCACCGCGTTGTCGGCCAGATCCGAACCGGACACCGCGTAGCCCAGATTCAGCAGCACTTCCGCGATGCCGCTCATGCCGACGCCGCCGATGCCGACAAAGTGGATGTGTTTGACGGCGTGCTTCATCTTGCCCTCCGGGCAAACAGTGAGGGGCAAGGGGTAAGGAGTGAGAGGCGCAAGAGCTTCATGATTTCTTCCCTGATCCCTGATCCCTGACCCCTGATCCCTGATTGGCCAGCGCCTCGCAAATATTGGCTACCTGCCGGGTCGCATCGGGTTTCGCCAGATTCATGGCCTTTTCCGACATCGACGCCAGCGTGGCGCGGTCGAGCCCGCCGATCAGCGCAGCCAGTTTCTCCGCCGTCAGATCCTTCTGCTGGATCAGCCATGCCGCACCGGCGTCGGACAGGAATTCGGCATTGCCCGTCTGGTGATCGTCCACCGCGAAGGGGAAGGGCACCAGCACCGCCGGCACCCCGGCGCAGGCCAGCTCGGCCACCGTCATCGCGCCGGCGCGGCAGATGGCGAAGTCGCAGTCTCGATACTCGGCGGCCATGTCCTCGATGTAGTCGCGCACCTCGGCCTCCACGCCGGCGGCGGCATAGTTCGCTCGCAGGGCGTCGAGGTGCTGGCGGCCGGACTGATGCACCACTCGCGGACGCTGGCCGGCCGGCAGCAGCGCCAGCGCTTGCGGCACCCGTTCGTTCAGGGCCTGGGCGCCGAGGCTGCCGCCCACCACCAGCAGCCGCAGCGGTCCACTTCGGCTGGCGCGCCCCTCCGCCGGCAGCGCTGCAATGTCGCTCCGTACCGGATTGCCCACCCATTCGGTCTCGACGCGGCGGCAGGGGATCGGCTTGTCCCTGTCGCCGCCGAACGCCTGCGGGAACGCGACCAGCACCCGATCGGCCAGGCAGGCCAGCACGCGGTTGGTGAGGCCGGCAACCGAATTCTGCTCGTGGATCACCAGCGGCCTGTTGAGCAGGCTCGCCATCATGCCGCCGGGGAAAGCGGTGTAGCCGCCCATGCCGAGCACGACGTCGGGGCGGCGCCGCAGAATCGCGCGCAGGCTCTGCCAGAAGGCGACCAGCAGCATTGCCGGCAGCAGCAGCTTTTTCAGCACGCCCTTGCCGCGCACGCCGCCCATCGAAACCCACACCATGTCGATTCCGGCCGCGGGCGCCACGCGCGCCTCAAGTCCGGCTTTCGTTCCGAGCCAGAACACATCCCAGCCGCGTTCGCGCAGCGCATCGGCGACCGCGAGCGCCGGGTAGACGTGGCCGCCGGTGCCGCCGGCCATCACCATCAGGGTCCGGCGGTTAAATCGGTTTGGGTCCAGCGTCCGCTCCCTCTCCCCTTGGGGGAGAGGGTTGGGGAGAGGGGAAGGCGCCTGCATGGCGAGAGCGTTAAACATCAGAATGTTTTTCCTCGTCCCATCTGCCGGCACTCCCAGTCGACGCGCAGCAGCACGGCGATCGCCAGACAGTTGGCGACGATGCCGCTGCCGCCGAACGAGAGGAAGGGAAGGGTGAGGCCCTTGGTCGGCAGCAGGCCGACGTTCACCCCCATGTTGATCAGCGCCTGCACCCCGATCCAGACCCCGATTCCCTGCGCCACCAGGGCATTGTAGTAACGCTCGAGCTCGGTCGCGCGACGGCCGATCAGGAAGGCCTTGACGATGAGCCAGGCGAACAGGCCGATGATGATGGCCACGCCGACGAAGCCGAATTCCTCTGCGATCACCGCAAGCAGAAAATCGGTATGCGCTTCCGGTAGATAGAACAGCTTTTCGACGCTTCCGCCCAGCCCCAGCCCCAGCCACTCGCCGCGGCCGAAGGCGATCAGCGCGTGCGACAACTGGTATCCCTTGCCGTAGGGATCTGCAAACGGGTCCATGAAGCCGAGAATGCGCTGCATCCGGTATTCCGAGGTGAAGATCAGCAATGCGAATCCCGCCAGCAGCACCCCCGCCAGCGCGGCGAACACCTTCCAGTTGAGGCCGCCGAGGAACAGGATGCCCATGGCGATCGACACGATGACCACGAAGGCGCCGAAATCGGGTTCCAGCAGCAGCAGGCTGCCGACCAGCATCATCACCCCGGCCATCGGCAGGAAGCCGCGCATGAAGTCCTGCATCAACTCGATCTTGCGGAAGGTGTAGTCGGCGGCATAGAGCACGGCAAGCAGCTTCATCAACTCGGACGGCTGCAGGTTGGCGAAGCCGAGCGGAATCCAGCGCCGGCTGCCGTTGACCTCGCGGCCGATCCCGGGAATCAGCACCACCAGCAGCAGCAACAGGCCGACAAGGAAAAGATAGGGCGCGGCCTGCTGCCAGACCCGCATCGGAACCAGAAATGCGCCCGCGCCCGCCACCAGGCCGATGGCGATGAAGACGCCCTGGCGGATCAAATAGTATTCGCCGTTGCTGCCGGTATATCGCGCCGCTTCGGCAATCGCGATCGACGCCGAATAGACCATCACCAAGCCGATTGCCAGCAGCCCGAGCACCAGCCACAGCAGGCTGTAATCGAGTTCGGAACTGGGTTGCGGGGCGCGCGCGGTGTACAACATCGTCAAATCGCCCTGGGCTCAGCGTTTGCCCCCTCTCCCTTGAGGGGAGAGGGTTGGGGAGAGGGAGAGGGCTGCGCCGTCCCTCTTTCCGCAGCCAGTTTCTTCACCGCATCGATGAACACCTCGGCGCGGTGGATGTAGTTGCGGAACATGTCGAAGCTCGCGCACGCAGGCGACAGCAGCACGGCATCGCCGGGTTGCGCCAGGCGCCGGGCGTGCTCGACGGCCTCCTCCAGGCTGGCGGCCGAATGCGTTTCGACGCCGCTGCCGCCGATGGCGGCGGCGATCAGCGGCGCATCGCGCCCGATCAGCAGCACCGCGCGCGCATTCGCCTCGACGGCGGCCTTGAGCGGGCTGAAATCCTGGCCCTTGCCATCGCCGCCCAGGATCACCACCGCTTTTTTCCTGCCCATGCCGTAGAGCGCGGCTTCGGTGGCGCCGACGTTGGTGCCTTTCGAGTCGTCGTACCAGGTGACGCCGTCGATTTCGGCGACCTTCTCCACCCGGTGCGGCAGACCCTGAAAATGCTTCAGGCCGCGCAGCAGCGCTGCCATCGGCAGGCCGAGCGCATGGGTCAGCGCCAGCGCCGCCAGCGCATTGGCGGCGTTGTGCAGCCCGGCCACCGGCAGGTCGGACAGCGGCATCAGCCTGTCGCCGCCGCGGCAAAGCCCGTCTTCGCACAGGCCGAATTCCCCGTCGCGCGGGCCGCGATCGAGGCCGAAGCTGACCACCTGCCGGCCGGGCACTGCCATGGCAAGGCTGCGCGCGTCGTCGCGGTTCAGCACCTGCACGCCGTCGCCGCTGAAGATCCGCGCCTTGGCCGCGGCATAGGCATCCATGCTCGGGTAGCGGTCCATGTGGTCTTCCGACAGGTTGAGCACCGTCGCCGCATCGGCGTCGAGGCTGGACGTGGTCTCAAGCTGGAACGACGACAGTTCCAGCACCCAAACCCGCGGCGTCGGCGCGATCCCCTGTTCGACCTCATACAGGGCATCCAGCACCGGCAGGCCGATGTTGCCGGCCACGCAGGTCTCCAGCCCCGCCATGCGGCACATGTCGCCGCACATCGCGGTGACGGTGCTCTTGCCGTTGCTGCCGGTGATCGCGATCAGCCGCATCGGGCCGCCTGCATCGGAAGCATGGCCGCGCTTTTCGTTGAGCGCGCGGATGGCGCGGGCGAACAGCTCGACGTCGCCCACCGTCTCGACGCCCGCCGCCACCGCCCGGGCCACCGCCGGATCGGCCAGCGGCACGCCGGGGCTGACCACCAGCATTTCCGCGGCCTGCAGCAGCGCATCGTCGAACGGTCCGGTGTGCAGCGGCGCCTGCGGCAGCAGTTCGGCCAGGCGTCCGGCATGCGGCGGCGCCGCGCGGCTGTCGGCCACGCCGACCCGCGCGCCGTGCGCCGCCAGCCAGCGCGCGCACGACAGCCCGGTGTCGCCCAGTCCGAGCACCAGGACGTTCTTGCCGGAGAGCCGCAGGCTGTCGTAATTCATCTCAGCTTCAGGCTCGAAAGTCCGATCAGCACCAGCATCATGCTGATGATCCAGAATCGCACCACCACCTGGTTTTCCTTCCAGCCCTTGAGTTCGTAATGGTGATGGATCGGCGCCATGCGGAACACGCGCTTTCCGGTGAGCTTGAACGAGGCGACCTGCACCATCACCGACAGGGTTTCCACCACGAACACGCCGCACATGATGAAGAGCACGATTTCCTGGCGCACGATCACGGCGACGACGCCGAGCGCGGCGCCCAGCGCCAGCGCGCCGACGTCGCCCATGAATACTTCCGCCGGATAGGCGTTGAACCACAGGAAGGCCAGCCCGGCGCCCGCCATCGCGGCGCAGAAGATCGCCAGTTCGCCGGCGCCCGGCACGAAGGGCACGCCCAGATATTTGGAGAACACCGCGTGGCCGGCGACGTAGGCGAAGATCGCCAGCGCGCCTGCCACCATCACGGTCGGCATGATGGCCAGTCCATCCAGGCCGTCGGTTAGGTTGACCGCGTTGCTGGAGCCGACGATGACGAAGTAGGCGAGCGCGATGAAAGCGGCCGCGGACAGACCGAGCGTGGCGTGCTTGAGGAAGGGGATGATGAGTTCGGTATGCGCCGGCAGGCTGGCGTTGTGCCACAGAAAGACGGCAACGGCGAGGCCGATCACCGACTGCCAGAAATACTTCCAGCGCGAGGGCAGGCCGCGCGAATTTTTCTCGACCACCTTGCGCCAGTCGTCGACCCAGCCGATGACGCCGAAGCCGACCAGGGTCAGTAGCGCGACCCAGACGTATTCATTCGACAGATCCGCCCACAGCAGCGTGGTGACGGCGACCGAGACCAGGATCAGCGCGCCGCCCATGGTCGGGGTGCCGGCCTTGACCAGATGCGACTGCGGGCCGTCGCTGCGCACCGACTGGCCGATTTTCAGCGCGGTCAGCTTGCGGATGACGGCAGGTCCGACGATGAAGGATATCGTCAGCGCGGTGAGCGTGGCCATCACCGCGCGCAACGTCAGATAGTTGAAGACGTTGAAAGCCCGGATGTCCTGGCCCAGATATTGAAACAGCCACAGGAGCATGTCAGTGTCCCTCGTGCCCGGGCCGCGAGGCCGCCGGGTCTTCTTCCATGAAGCTTTGCACCACGCGCTCCATCCGCATGAAGCGCGAACCTTTCACCAGAACGACGGTGTCGGGCGTGAGTTCGTTTTCGAGTTCGGCGAGCAGTTCCTGGATGCGCTCGAAGTGCATCCCGCCGGCGCCGAAAGCGGCGACGGTTTCCTTCGTCAGATCGCCCAGCGCCAGCAGGCGGTCGACGCCCGCCTTGCGTGCGGCATCGCCGATCCGCGCGTGCATGGCCGCCGCATCCGCGCCGAGTTCTCCCATGTCGCCCAGAACCAGCACCTTCCTGCCGGGCTGCAGCGCCAGCACCGCCAGCGCGGCCTTCACCGAATCGGGATTGGCGTTGTAGGTGTCGTCGATGAAGGTGCTGCCGTACAGCGCCGGTTTTCTTTGCAGGCGCCCCTTGATGCCGCCGAACCCGGAAAGCCCGACGACGATGCTGCGACAGCTGACGTCGAGCGCGAAGGCGGCGGCGGCGGCGGCCAGCGCGTTCATCGCGTTGTGTTCGCCCGGAACCTTCAGGGCGATGTCGAATTCGGCGTTGGGCAGGGCGATGGCGAGCGCCGAACCGAAATCGCCGGGATGGTATTGCCCCTGCACCTTGGCCGGGTTGCCGAGGCCGAAATCGATGATGCAGCGCCGCGCATTGGCTTCGCGCCAGATTCCGGCGTGCGGGTCGTCGGCGTTGAACACCGCAATGCCGGCATTCGACAGGCCGTTGAAGATTTCGCCCTTGGCCCGGGCGATATTCTCGACCGAGCCGAGAAAGCCGATGTGCGCGGACAGGGCGTTGTTGACCACCGCCACGTCGGGCCGCGCCAGGCGCGTCAGATAGTCGATTTCGCCGGCGTGGTTCATGCCCATTTCCAGCACGGCGAAATGGTGCGTCTGGCGCAGGCGCAGCAGCATCAGCGGCAGGCCGATGTCGTTGTTGAGATTGCCTTCGGTGCTGAGCACCGCGTCGTCCGTCCCGGCTTCAACCCGCAGGATCGCGGCCAGCATTTCCTTCACCGTGGTCTTGCCGTTGCTGCCGGTGATGGCGACGACCGGAATCGAAAAGCGCCGGCGCCAGGCGGCCGCAAGCTGGCCAAGGGCGAGGCGGGTGTCGCCGACGCGGATGGCGGCGCCGATTTCCGGCGCCTGCGCGGCGTCCAGCACGACGCCGGCCGCGCCCTGCCGCAAGGCCTGCGCCGCGAAAGCGCCGCCGTCGAATTTCTCGCCGCGCAGCGCGATGAAGAGGTCGCCCGGCTGGATCGTCCGGCTGTCGGTGGAGACGCGCAGCACCCCGGCGTCGGCGCCGGCAAACGGGACGCCGAGCATGGCGGCGGCTTCCGATAAACGCATCATTTTCATGCCCACGCCCCCAGCGCCTTTTTCGCCATGACCACGTCGGAAAACGGCAGCCGCTCGCCGGCGATTTCCTGGTAGTCCTCGTGCCCCTTGCCGGCGACCAGCACCACGTCGCCGCGATGCGCGCCGCCGATGGCCTCGAAGATGGCGCGCGCGCGATCCGGCTCGACACGGGGCTTGCCGCCGATTCCAGCCAGGATGTCGTCGATGATGTGGCGCGGATCTTCATTGCGCGGATTGTCGCTGGTGATCCAGACTTCGTCGGCGCCCGCGGCGGCGGCCCGTCCCATCAGCGGGCGCTTGCCCTTGTCGCGGTTGCCGCCGCAGCCGAAGACGCAGATGAGGCGTCCGCCGCTGACGATTTCGCGGAGGGTGGCAAGCACTTTTTCCAGCGCGTCGGGCGTATGCGCATAGTCCACCACCACCAGCGGATGCGCGTTGCCGCCGAGGGTCTGCATCCGCCCCGGCGGCGGCGTCACATGCGCCAGCGCCCGGCAGGCGTCGTCCAGCTTGATGCCGGAAACCAGCAGCGTGGTCAGCACCGCCAGCAGATTGGCGGCATTGAATCGGCCCAGCAGCGGCGCATCGAACTCGGCATTGCCCCAGTCGGTGTTCACCGCGAGATGCAGGCCGGTCTGCGACAGGCGCAGCTTTTCCCCGATGACGGCGCCGCGCTGGAATCCGTATCCCGCGAGGCGCGACGGCCGCGTCTCGCTCTCCAGCCGCTGGCCGAAGGCGTCGTCGACGTTCAGCACCACCCATTCGAGCCCCGGCCAGTAGAACAGCCGCGCCTTGGTGTCGGCATAGTTGTCCATGTCGCCGTGGTAATCGAGGTGGTCGCGCGACAGATTGGTCAGCACCGCGACATTGAAAGTCGTGCCATTGACGCGCCCCTGCGCCAGCCCATGCGACGACACTTCCATCGCGCAGGCCGCCGCGCCCTGCCGCCGGTACAACGCCAGGCGCTGCTGCAATTCGATGGCGTCGGGCGTGGTGTTGAGCGCGGGCGTGAGCGCGCCGGGCTTGTCCCCGTATGGGGGGAAGCCGTTGCCGACGGTGCCGATGACGGCGGTCTTGCGGCCCAGCTGCGAGAAGGCCTGCGCGATCCAGTGCGCCACCGACGTCTTGCCGTTGGTTCCGGTGATGCCGACCATGTGCAATGCGCGCGAAGGCTCGCCGTAGATGTGCGCGGCGATTTCGCCGATGCGGTCTTTCAGCCCGGCCACCCCGGCGTTGGGAATGGCGAGCGCCGGATCCCATTGATAATGGTCGGCTTCCCACAGCACCCCGTCGACGCGCTGCGCCACCGCCTGCGGGATGAAGTCGCGGCCATCGCGCGTCTCTCCCGGATAGGCGGCGAACACCGCTCCCGGCATGGCCCTGCGGCTGTCGTTGACGAGTTCGGCGACGGGAATGCCGAGCCGCTCCAGGATGTGCGGCACGGATTCGTGGATGGAAGGGGTCGCGGGTCGTGTTGAAACGGATTTTGTGCCTGATTTTGCCATCACGCCCCCCCGCCTGAACGGGGCGCCACGGTCGGCGTGCCCTGCGTCATCCGCGTCGCGGTTTCCGGCGCATCGGGCGGCAGCGCCAGCTGGCGCAGGCTGGCGGCCATCACCTGGGCGAACACCGGGCCGGCCACGCTGCCGCCGTAATACACCCCGCCGGAAGGCTCGTCGATCACCACGCCGATGATGAGGCGCGGGTTCGACGCCGGCGCCATTCCGACGAAGGAAGACAGATAGCGATCGGATGAATAGCGGCCATCGACCAGCTTGTGCGCGGTGCCGGTCTTGCCCGCCACGCGATAACCCGGGACCCGTGTTAGAACGCCGGTGCCGCCTTCCTGCGTCACGGCTTCCATCATGGCGCGAACCTCGCGCGCCACGCCCGGCGAGAACACGCGTTCGCCCGCGATCTCCTGCGGCTCGCGCTTGAGGAAAGACAGCGGCATCACCTCGCCGTCATTGGCGAAGGCCATATAGGCGCGGCTCAGCTGCAGGAGGCTGACCGACAGGCCATAGCCGTACGCCATGGTGGCGTGCTCGACCGGTTTCCAGGTGGCGGCGTCGCGCAGGCGCCCGGCGGTTTCGCCGGGAAAGCCCGAACCCGGCAACTGGCCAAATCCCGAACGATCGAGCGTTTCCCAGTATTCCTCCGGAGTCAGCGCCATCGCCAGCTTCACCGCCCCGACATTGCTCGATTTCTGGATGATTTCGCTGACCGTCATTCGTGGATGCGGATGGACGTCGCGCACCGTCTTGTTTCCGACGCGCCAGGTTTCGGGCGTCTCGATCACGCTGTCGGGCCGAAACAGCCCGCGCTCCAGCACCGCCGCCGCGACAAACGGCTTGATGGTGGAGCCGGGCTCGAAGGTGTCGATCACCGCGCGGTTGCGCATCGGTCCCGGCTGGTAGTTGCCGCGGTTATTGGGATTGAACACCGGCTGGTTGGCCAGCGCGAGAATCTCGCCGGTCTTCGCGTCGAGCACCACCACACTGCCCCCCTTGGCCTTGTGCGTGGCAATTGCCGCGGCGAGTTCGCGGTGCGCCAGATACTGGATCTTCAGGTCGAGCGCCAGGGTCAGGTTGCCGCCCATCTGCGCGGTCTTGATCGGCGCCAGGTCGCGGACGACATTGCCGCGGCGGTCGCGCAGGATCTGGCGACGGCCTTCGCGCCCTGCAAGCCACTCCTGGTAGGTGCGTTCGACGCCTTCCTGCCCCAGGTCGTCCACATTGGTGAAGCCCACCACGTGCGCCGCCATTTCCCCCGCGGGGTAATAGCGGCGGAACTCGCGCCGCAGGTATAGCCCCGGCAACCCCATGGTGGCAATCCTGACCGCCTGATCGGGTGTGACCGGGCGCCGCACGCTGAATTCGCCGAGGGTTTTGCGCGCCAGTATTTTCGTCAAAGCCTGTGGCGCGATGTCCAGCACCCTGGCCAGATGGTTGTGCTGGTCGGCGGACAGGTCGAGCTCGGCCGGGCGCGCCCACAGGGATTCGACCGGCGTGCTGATCGCCAGCAGCTGGCCATGGCGATCGGACACCTGGCCGCGATGCGCGGGCAGGGTCAGGCTGCGCTGGGCCACCGCATTGCCCTTGCCCTGCAGGTAATCGGTGTTGATCCCCTGCAGATAGAATGCGCGAGCCGCCACCACCACCAGCCCGGCGAGCAGCAGCCCGCCCACCGTCGCCATGCGCCAGGATGCGAGATCGAGCTTGAGGAGTTTGTGCGAGTGGTAGTTCACAGTTCGCTTGCCAGCGTTTCAACCCGAACCCGTTCGGGCGGCGGCGACACCAGGCCGAGCCGGGTGCGAGCCAGCACATCGACCCGGGCCGGGTTGGCCAGGGTGCCTTGTTCCAGTTGCAATTGCCCCCACTGCTCGTCCAGGGCGCGCGCCTCTTTGTTCAATCGTTCAAGTTCCACAAAATACGTGCGCGAACGGTGCTGCGCCTGAATCGCGGCCAGCGCGCACCCGATCAAGGCCAATGCCAGAATGACGTTCAAGCGGCTCATTGCGTTTCGCCCGCGCGTTCAGCCACCCGCAGCACCGCACTGCGCGCGCGCGGGTTGGCCGCCGTTTCGGCGCCGGTCGCGTGCTGGGCGCGGCCCACCAGCTTCAGGCGCCCCGGTTTCAGCATGGCGGCCGGAATCGGCAGGCGGTGCGGCGCCTGCTCGCCCATCGCCTCGTCGCGCATGAAGCGCTTGACGATGCGGTCTTCCAGCGAATGAAAGCTGATGACCGCGAGCCGGCCACCGGGTTTCAGCTTGTCCACGCATTGCGGCAGCACGGCGCTCAGTTCTTCCAGTTCGCGGTTGATGTAAATCCGTATAGCCTGGAAACTGCGGGTCGCCGGATGTTGCCCCGGCTCGCGCTTTTTGACCGTCGCGGCGATGAGGCTCGCCAGTTGCCCGGTGCCGCGGATTGCCTCTTCCTGGCGTGCCGCAACAATCGCGCGCGCAATCGATTTAGCAAACCGCTCTTCCCCGTAGGTGCGGATGACTTCATTGATCTCTCCTTCCGACGCCGTCGCCAGCCAGTCCGCCGCCGACAGTCCACTGCCCGGATCCATGCGCATGTCGAGCGGCGCATCGAAGCGGAAGCTGAAACCGCGCGTCGCGTCGTCGAGCTGCGGCGACGACACCCCGATATCCAGCAAAATTCCATCCACCCGCGCCACGCCCAATTCGTCGAGCACCGCGCCCAGCCGCGAAAACGCGCTCTGCACCAGCGTCAGCCGCGCATCCCGCAGGGCCGCGCCGGCGCGGATGGCATCCGGGTCGCGATCCAGCGCGATCAGGCGTCCCGCCGGCCCCAGTTGCGCCAGGATCAGGCGGCTATGGCCGCCGCGCCCGAACGTGGCGTCGACATAGACGCCGTCGGGCCTGATCGCCAGCACCGCCACCGCCTCCTGTGCCAGCACCGGCACATGGGCGGGTTCCATCACAACGTAAAGCCCTCCAGCTCGGGCGGCAGCGCCTCGTTGCCGAAAGCCAGCGCCTGCGCCACCTGGGCTTCCCAGCGCGCCTCGTTCCACAACTCAACTTTGTTGCCCTGCCCCACCAGCACCACGTTCTTGTCCAGCTCGGCGAACTTGCGCAGCATCGGCGGCAGCAGCACGCGGCCGGCGCTGTCCATGTCCATGTCGTGCGCGTAACCGACGAGCAATTGCTTGAGACCGCGGGTGCGGGGATTGAAGTCGGAGAGGCCGTTGAGTTTTTTCTCGATCGGCTCCCATTCGGGCAGGGGATAAAGCAGCAGGCACTGGCTGGGGTCGGCGGTGATCACCACGCGCCCGCCCCCGTTCACCAAAAGGGCGTCGCGATAGCGCGCCGGCACCACGAGCCGGTTCTTGCTATCCAGACTGACTGTCGCGACCCCCCGAAACATGCTCCCCCCCTTGAATTGATCCGATTGTGTTTGGTCGGGCGGATTCTCCCACAACTCCCCACCAATCACCACTTACACCCACTATAGGGGATAGATTTGGGGGGGTCAAGCCGAAGGACGCAAAAAACCCCTATGTCTCAAGGACTTAGGGGCGGTTTTTGGCTGTGGATAAGTTTCTGGAAAAACGGGGGCTTAGCGGCTTTTTTTACCAGGATTTTTAGGTAAATGCGCTAAGTATTTGAATTACATAAAAAGTGGGAAAGTCGGTCGATAAGCCGGGTTCTGTCGTGGACAACCATTCCTCTAGGCCGGCCATTGCTGACCGGCTCCAGCCACCTACCCGCAGACTCAGCGAGCCGCTTCATCGCCTGCCTATTTGGTGTTGCTCCGGATGGAGGTTACCGCGTTTCACCGTAACTGAATACGCTCGTCTCTGTGGCCCTATTCCTCGCCTCGCGGCGTCCGGCCGTTAGCCGGCATCCTGCTCTGTGGAGCCCGGACTTTCCTCT
>JAUPLV010000133.1 GCA_030836725.1 Pseudomonadota bacterium
GAAGCCGCTACTACCATCCATAATTGCTTCGGTTCACCCTTCTTTAAGCTGCGGGCATCTATTGCAACCAACGACAAATGATGACTATCAATATAAGTAGTGTATTTGTGCTCACCATATCCAACCACCCCATAGGTTGGATTAACTCTCGTAATTAGACTGATATTGTTGCCGTAGATCATGCCCGTTGTTGTTGTTGAGGCGACACCTGTTTGTCCTCTTATGGCATACGGAATGCCATGTTCTATGGGTTTGATTTCACCGCTTCCAAAATCAAAAAACACTATGACATCTGGATCGCTTGATTCTTCCATTCCGGCCGTTTTTAGAATTCGCTTGATCTCTTTCCCTGTTTTTATAAGTTTAAGATCGAATTCGCTGCCATTTATTGGTAATAGCTTGTAGGTTAAATTGCTTTTTCTATAGTCCGTTCCATTTGATAAATATTCAATTCCGACTGACGTAAAGCTGTTAACGGCATCATTTTTATCAATTGTAGATTGGGAGGCGCATCCTGCTAAAAAGGCGAAATAAATAACTACCAGAACTGGTGTTGAGCTTTTCATAGTTAGCCTAAACTTGAATTGTTGGAAAAAAGCGCCTTTTCTGCCGGATTTTGTTTTTGTGAGCTGTTGTTATTCACGTCATGGGACATGTAGGTGTTGCGTCCCGTGTGATTATGTACCTGTTCGCAGTTGGCCGCTGTTTCAGTAATTAAAGGGGCCAGGCTCACATTATCCCCATCAAGATGAATGCCGGTGAAGCGAGGCGTGGTGTCATCATATAACAAAGTTAATGTGAGCCTGGCCCTTTTGTTTTCAGTTCCGCCAGGGTGGCGGGTCAATGGGCGGCGAGCATCATGCTCCGGGCCACAGGTTGGCAAAGTCGAACGAAAGCTGACGGTGGTGCCGGATGGACAGCAGGGTCACGCTCGCATCGGTCTCCGATGCAATGTACAGCATGAGGTAGTCGCCATGCAGGTATTCGCGCAGCGCATCGGCTGCCCCCGCCGGCAGCGCGGCGAGTCGGGCCAGCGCTTCGACCGATTGGGGCGGATTGTCCAGATAGCGCCGGCCGATACGCGGGAACCGGCGCAGGCTGGGGATGACGGCGGTGCGCAGTTCGGCCAGCAGGTCGTCGAAGGCAAAGCCCGCGTCCGCTTCCAGCAGGAAGGCTTCGATGTCGTCGAGGCATTCCAGGAAGCCCGCGGTCAGTTCGACCCGGTACGGGCGATCAGCCACGCTTCTTTACGGGCTTTCCGGCGGTAAAGGGTTTGGCGGGGCCGCTTTCGGCCCGGCGCTGTTGCAACTGCGCGATGGCGCCATCGGCCTCATGGGTTCGCCCGGCGACGATGTCGGCCAGGCCACGGCGGGCATCGTCGATGAGCAGCAGGTGGATGCGCTCGCGTTCCAGTCGGTGATAGTAGTCGAGCCGGTCGGCGTCGATCAGGGCGACGTAACTCTCGCCGTTCTTGGTGATGATCTTTTCGGCGCCGGCCTTGGCCTGATCGGCAAGTTCGGAGAGATTGGCGCGCGCCTGGGTGAATGGCACGACATCGCCGGTGGAAAAGCCCATGGCCAGCTCCTTGATGGGGGTAACAGAATTCTGTGCAGTATACTGCGCGACAGGGTTCATCGTCCAGTTCCACGCATGTGGCGGGTCGGTGCATTGGCTGTTACCCGACAGAGGTTCACCTCACCCCTCCGCCACCACCTCCAGCACCGCCTCCCCATACGCTTCCAGCTTCTTCTTCCCCAGCCCTGAAATCCCGACCTGTTTCGCTCAGCACCTTGCCCCCCGCCACCCCCGTCCCTATAATCTGGTTAACCAGTTAAAAGGACGCCAACCATGCTGACCGTGGGCGCATTTGAAGCCAAAGCCAAAATTGCCGAGCTGCTCGACAAAGTCGCGGCCGGCGAGACAGTGCTGATTACCCGACGCGGCGAAGCGGCCGCCCTGCTGGTTCCCCCCGTTCAGATTCATCAGGACAAGGCCCGGGCGCTCAGTGAAATCAAGCGTTTCCGCAAAGCCTGCAAAACCGGAAAGGTGGATATCGAGGCTCTGATCAACGAGGATCGGCCTTGAGTTTCGTGGTGGACTGCTCAGTGGCGGCGCGCTGGCTGCTGCCCGACGAGGCCACGTCCTACACCGACGCGGTTTTCGAGTTGCTGAATGCGCAGGATGCCATCGTGCCGATCTTGTTTCTTTCCGAATTCAGCAATGTATTCCTCAAACTGTCGCGCCAGCGCAAACTGTCTTCCGCGCTCGCGTTAAGCGCAGTTCAGCGGTTTTCCGCGCTGGGGTTCGAAATCGACCGCCATACGCCCGACCCCGAAAGGCTTTTTACCCTGGCCACACAATATGGTCTGTCGGCTTACGACGCAACTTACCTTGAACTTGCGCTGCGGCGCGGCTTGCCACTGGCCTGCTGGGATGGCGGCCTCAAAGCGGCTGCGGAAAAGGCCGGATTGTTTCTGTCCACCTGATCGAACACGTAGCACGGCGAGCGTTGTGGGGTCGCTCGGCCCTACCCCTCCGCCACCACCTCCAGCACAGCCTCACCGTAGGCTTCCAGCTTCTTCGTCCCCAGCCCCGATATCTCGCCCAGTTCCGCCAGCGTGGCGGGGCGGCGCGCGGCGATTTCGCGCAGGGTGGCGTCGTGCAGAATGACGTAGGCGGGGACGCCTTTTTCGTTGGCGGTTTCGCGACGCCAGGCGCGTAGGGACAGGAACAGCGGATCTTCATCGTCGTGGACGCCTGAACCTGAACTGGGGGCGAAGCGCGATTTCCTGCTGCGTGCCGGGCGCACTTCGATGGCGCGCAGCATGACGGTTTCCTCGCCCTTCAGCACTGGCCTTGCGGCTTGAGTCAGTTTGAGCGCGCCGTAGGCGGTATGGTCGACTTCCAGCAACCCACGCACAACGAGCTGCCGCAGCACGGTGCGCCAGACCTTGTCAGTCTGGCTGGCGCCGATGCCGAACACGCTCAACTGGTTGTGGCCGAAGCGGTCGATTTTCTCGGTGGTCTTGCCGAGCAGCACGTCGAGCACGTGGCCGGCGCCGAAGCGCTGGCCGGTGCGGTAGACGGCGGACAGCAGCTTTTGCGCGGCCTCGGTGCCATCCCATAGCGTCGGCGGATTCAGGCAGACGTCGCAGTTGCCGCAGGGCTGGCTGGATTCGCCGAAGTAGGAAAGCAGCGCGACGCGGCGGCAGCTGGCGGCCTCGCACAGGCCGACCAGTGCATCGAGCTTGGCGTGGCCGATGCGCTTGTGCGCGTCCTCGGCTTCGCCCTCGTCGATGAAGCGGCGCTGGGTGACGACGTCCTGCAGGCCCCACGCCATCCACGCTTCGGCGGGCTCGCCGTCGCGGCCGGCTCGGCCGGTTTCCTGGTAGTAGCCTTCGACCGAACGCGGCAGATCGAGGTGGGCGACGAAACGCACGTCGGGCTTGTCGATGCCCATGCCGAAGGCGAGCGTGGCGACCATGACGACGCTGTCCTCGCGCAGGAATTTTTCCTGGTGGCGGCGGCGCGTGTCGTTGTCCATGCCGCCGTGGTAAGGCAATGCGGTGAGGCCGGCCTGCTTCAGCGCGTCGGCGGTTTCCTCGACCTTCTTGCGCGTGCTGCAGTAGACGATGCCGGCTTCGCCCTTGTGCTCGGCGAGGAAATCGAGCAACTGGCGGCGCGGCTCGGATTTTTCGCTGATGCGGTAGCGGATGTTGGGGCGGTCGAAGCTGGCGACGAACACCCGCGCGGCGCCAAGATCGAGCCGGGTGAGGATTTCGGCGCGGGTGGCGGCATCCGCCGTGGCGGTGAGCGCGATGCGCGGCACCTCGGGAAAGCGTTCGTGCAGCGCCGACAGGCCGAGGTATTCCGGGCGGAAGTCGTGCCCCCATTGCGACACGCAGTGCGCTTCATCAATTGCAAATAGCGCGACGCGCGCCTGTTCGAGCAGGGACTGGAAGCGCGGCGTCAGCAGGCGTTCCGGGGCGACGTAGAGCAGCTTCAAATTCCCGGTAACGAATTCGCGTTCGACCCGCATCGCCGCCGCGTTGTCCAGGCTCGAATTCAGGAACTCGGCGGCGATGCCCAGTTCCTGCAAAGCCGCAACCTGATCCTGCATCAGCGCGATCAGCGGCGACACCACCACCGCGCAGCCTTCGCGCAGCAGCGCGGGAATCTGGAAACACAGCGACTTGCCGCCGCCGGTGGGCATCAGCACCAGCGCGTCGCCGCCTGCCACCAGGGTGTCGACGATGGCTGCCTGCTCGCCACGGAATGCGGGGTAGCCGAAAACGCGATTGAGCAGGTTTAAAGGAGTGTCGGACATGGATGAAAAATGGGTGGCAAGCGGTGTGTCACATTAGCTATAATTGTGTCACGTTTTGCCCTCTTGAAGGCTGACCCATGAAAACCCTGACCATCCGCGAAGCCCGCGAAGGCCTGTCGCACCCCGACCAGATGTTCGCCGACGCCGACGAAGTCCTGGTCTTGAATCGCGGCGAACCGGTGGCACGCATCCTGCCGGTCACGCCCACGGCGGAAGCGCGCAAGAAGGCATTTCGTTCGTTAGCTGCGTTTCGCGCAACGATGCCGTTTCAGGATGTGCCGAGCGAAGTCCTGATTCGCGAAGACCGCGACGAACGCGGCTGATGCGTGTCTACCTCGACACCAGCGCGCTCGTGAAGCGCTACCTTCCCGAGCGCAACAGCGAGGCGTTCGAAACCTATTTTTCCGAACTTGCACCCGTCCATATCAGCCGTCTCACGCTGGTCGAATTGCGTTCGACCTTTGCGCGCAAGCGCCGCCAGGCAAGCCTGAACCCGGAGCAGGAAGCGGCCGCGATGAACGAAGTGCGCATCGACATCCAGAATGGCCTGCTCACCGTTGCGCCTTCGACCGACGCCGACTTCATCGAGGCCTTCCGTCTAATGGACGAATTGACCACGCTGCCCTTGCGCACGCTCGACGCTCTGCATCTGGCCACCGCAACCATGCTCGGCTCCGGCGTTATCGCTACCGCCGACGACGTAATGCGACGTGCCGCCCTACAACTCCAACTTGAAGTCGCCTATTTCGGCGATTGACCCAGCCCACCATGAACACCGAAACCACCGCCCCCGCCCTCGACGAAAACCAGATCATTGCCGAACGCCGCGCCAAACTCGCCGCGATCCGTGAACAGGGCGTCGCCTTCCCCAACGACTTCGAGCGCCGCGACTATGCCGGCAAGCTGGCCGCCGCCCACGGCGACAAGAGCAAGGAAACGCTTGAAGCCGAATCCATCCAGGTGCAGTTGGCCGGCCGCATGATGCTGAAGCGCGTGATGGGCAAGGCGAGCTTCGCCACGCTGCAGGACATGAGCGGGCGCATCCAGGTGTACGTGTCGAACGACCTCACCGGCAGCGAATCGCACGACGCCTTCAAGCACTGGGACCTGGGCGATTTTCTCGGCGTCACCGGCACCCTGTTCAAGACCAACAAGGGCGAGCTGACCATCCAGGCGAAGTCGATCCGCCTGCTTTCGAAAGCGCTGCGCCCGCTGCCGGAAAAATTCCACGGTCTGGCCGACCAGGAGCAGAAATACCGGCAGCGCTACCTCGACCTGATCACCAACGACGACGCGCGCGAGACGTTCAAGCGCCGCTCGAAAATCATCCAGGCGATCCGCGCCTTCATGGTCGAGCGCGACTTCCTCGAAGTCGAGACGCCGATGATGCACCCGATCCCCGGCGGCGCCGCGGCGAAGCCTTTCGCCACGCACCACAACGCGCTCGACATGGAACTGTTCCTGCGCAT
>JAUPLV010000035.1 GCA_030836725.1 Pseudomonadota bacterium
GGTCCTGTTCGGCACCGAGGAGGGCCCCGGCATCCTGGTGGTAGGCAATGCCGCCAACAACGGTAACGCCAACGAATTCGGCCCCAACCGGGTCGCTCGCATCGACGGCTTCAGCATCACCGGCGCCGACCATGGCGGCGGTGTGTTCGCCAGCGGCTATGCACGCAACCTGCAGGTGAGCAACAACCGCATTTATTCCAACCAGGGTACCTATGGCGGCGGCATTCGCGTCGGCCATGTCACGCTGCTCGATGGCGAAGACCTCACCGACAGCCAGAACCGCAACGTGCGTATCCAGTACAACCAGATCAGCCAGAATGGATCCATGGAAGGGGCGGGCGGCGGCATTGCCCTCTACACCGGGGCCGACGGCTATCAGGTGCGCGAGAACACCGTCTGCGGCAATTTCTCGACGAGCGACGGCGGCGGCATCGGTCACCTCGGTCTGAGCGACGGCGGCATCATCGCCAACAACGCCATCCTGTTCAACCAGACCTTCAACCAGGGGGTGGGGGTGAACGGCGGCGGCCTGTTCATCGGCGGCGCGGCTCCCATTGCGCCTGCCGTGCTCAGCGAGGGCAGCGGCAATGTCGAGGTGCTGGCCAACCTGATCAAGGGCAACCAGGCCGGCGCCGGCGACGGTGGCGGCATCCGCACCCAGTTCGTCAACGGCATGGATGTTTCGAGCAGCCGCAATAATCCCGGCCGCTGGTTCCGCATCAACCTCGTCAACAACTTCGTCGTGGACAACATGGCGGGCCTGGCGGGCGGCGGCATCTCGCTGCAGGACACGGCGCAGGCGTTCATCCGCCACAACACCGTCGCCCACAACGACAGCACGGCCACGGTAGGGGCGGCCTTCGCCCCGAACAGCCCGAACGAGTCCACGGCCCAGCCGGCCGGTATCGTGTCGCGCGCCCACAGCTCGGCGCTGGCAGCGGCCTTCGGCAACGCGCCGCAGGTGCAAGCTTTCAGGGCGTTCTCCAACCCGACGCTGGCGAACAACATCGTCTGGCACAACCGTTCGTTCTACTGGAAGAACGACGCCACCTGCGATCCGGCCACCAGCGCGACGCCCTGTTTCGGCCTGTATCCAAGGGTCGGGGAGCCGTTCAACGAACCCGTGGTGTACGACGACCTGGCGGTCATGGGGACGGCAGGCTGCCTGGATCCGCGCAACAGCATCCTGACCGTCCTGAGCGATGGCTGTACCTATCACGCCAGCAACCTTGCCGCCGATCCGTTGTTCGTGGCCGGCTATTTCAACGGCTCGCCGGGGCAGACCGTGGTGATCAACGAGACCACTACCAGCCTTGCCACGGCGCCAGCTTTCGACGAGGGCGGCAACTTCATCGACGTGCGCTTCGGGCCGCTGACGCCTACCGGCGATTACCACCTGCAGGACGGCTCGCCGGCGGAATGCCTGGGGGCAGCGGGAACTGGGGTGACCACCGATGCGGATGGCCAGGCACGGCCCATCACCACGAACTGCACCAACCCGGCCTTGCCCGTCACCAACCCGGATGCCGGTGCGGACGAGCGCGGTTAAACCCTGCCGCTGTCGCCGGCCACCGCCGGCAACAGCGGACAGCAAAGGAGAGCGAATCATGAAAGCCTTGAAAATACATAGCCGTCTCAGCCTCGGCCTTTGGGTGGCGCTGGCCTGGGGCCTGGCCCTGCCGGCCCATAGCGCGGTGTTCGTGCAATGTCCGGGCGACAACAACGGCGACGCGGTGATCGACAGCAACAATCCCCGCTATCGGGATACCCGTTGCATGCATCTCTCGGGCGGCGACGGCTTTGTCACCATGGCCGACGGCTACCTGCAGTACATCTTCGGTTTTTCCGACCTGACCGGGACCCCGCCGGCGGCGGCGATGGACGCGGGCATCCTCGCCGCCAACTTCCCGGCGCCCACCATCGCGCTCAAGGAGGGACAGGAGTTCTATCTCACCCTCACCAACGCGGGCATGGCGATCCGGCCCGACCTGTTCGATCCCCACTCGGTGCACTTCCATGGCTTTCCCCAGGCCGCGCCGGTGTTCGACGGCATGCCGGAAGGCTCCATCGCGATCAACATGGGCGCGAGCATCACCTACTACTACAACCTCGTGGAACCCGGCACCTTCATGTATCACTGCCACGTGGAGGCCACCGAGCACATGCAGATGGGCATGCTGGGCAACCTCTATGTTTCGCCGGCGCAGAACGAACTGCCCAACGGCACCGTGCTGGGCACCCACGTGCACCAGAACAATGCCACCGTCAAAAACACCTATGTCTACAACGACGGCGACGGCAGCACCCGCTACGACGTCGAGATCCCGATCCAGCTGGGCTCTTTCGACCCCGCCTTCCACGACGCCAGTCTGACCGTGCAGCCCCTGCCTTTCGCCGAGATGAAGGACAAGTACGCCATGATGAACGGGCGCGGCTATCCGGACACGGTGAATCCGGCCGCGCTGGCCTCGCCGATCGATCCGGAGACCAACGACAGCGCCAATGGCGGCAAGCTGTCCCAGCCGGTCAGTTCCGTGGTCGCCGCCACAGCGGGACAGAAAATCCTGCTGCGCCTGTCCAACCTCAGCGTCACCAACTTCTACACCGTCACCGCGCTGGGACTGCCCATGAAGGTGGTGGGTGTTGGCGCGGCGATCCTGCGCGGACCCGACCCCGACGGCGCCGGTCCCCTCAAGGGCGAGGAGCTCTACTACGACACCACTTCGGTCACCCTGGGGGGCGGCGAGTCGGCGGACGTGATCGTCGACACCAGCGGCGTCAGCCCCGGAACCTACTTCCTTTACACCACCAACCTCAACTACCTCAGCAACAACACCGAGGACTACGGGGGAATGATGACGGAAATCGTCATCGCCAATTGACGGATGGCCGCAAGCACGAGGAGAACAGACATGATCAAGATTTTACGCAGACTCGGGCAAGCGCTCGGCGCCCTCGCACTGCTGGCAAGCAGCGGCGCGTGGGCCGTGGTGGACGGCATTGCCGGCCCGACATTCAACCTGACGGCAAAGGCCGACTACATCACCGCCGGCGATGGCGGCAGCCTGCTCGCCTGGGGCTATGCCGTCAATGGCCAGATGCAGTATCCCGGCCCGACCCTGATCGTGAACCAGGGCGACACCATCACCATTAATCTCACCAACGAACTGCCCATGCCGGTTTCCATGGTCTTTCCCGGCCAGTCCGGCGTGACGGCAAGCGGAGGCACCAGCGGCCTGCTCACTCAGGAGAGCAGCGGACTTGCGGACGTGGTGACTTACACCTTCACCGCCAGCCAGCCCGGCACCTACCTCTACCACAGCGGCACCCGGCCCGACCTGCAGGTGGAGATGGGCCTGGTGGGCGCCCTCATCGTGCGCCCGGCGGGTTTTGACGTGGCGACCAACCGCACCGCCTACGGACAACCAGGCAGTGCCTACGACCACGAGTACCTGTTCCTGCTCACCGAGATGGATTTCCAGGTTCACGAGCAGGTCGCAATCAACTTGCTGACGGGGCTGCCGCCGGAGACGGGGGTGAACAGCGCCAACTTTTCCTCCGAGTACTGGTTCATCAACGGCCGCGCCTCGCCGGACACCATGATGGCCGCCGGCGCCCCCTGGATGCCGACCCAACCCTACAATGCGATGCCCCGCATGCGTCCCGGAGAAAAGCTGCTGATGCGGGTGATCGGCGGCGGGCGTGACCTGCATCCGCTGCATCACCATGGCAACAACAGCAGAACCATCGCCCGCGACGGCCGCCTGCTGGAGAGCGTTCCCGGCTCCGGAAACCCCGATCTGGCCGTTTCCGACTTCACCCTCAAGGTCGTGCCCGGCAGCACCACCGATGCCGTCTTCGAGTGGACCGGCAAGGGGCTGGGCTGGGACATCTACGGCACCACGGCGCTGAACCCTCACACCTGCGCCCCGGATGCGGACGGCTTCGACGTCAACACCAGGGAATGGTGCGCCGATCACAACAAGCCCCTGCCGGTGGTCCTGCCCAACCAGCAGGATCTCACCTTCGGCGGCCACTGGAGCGGCAGCCCTTATCTGGGTGTCTTCGGGGCGCTTCCGCCGGGGCAGGGCGGATTGAATCCCAATGCGGGCTACTTCCATATGTGGCACTCCCACACCGAGAAGGAAATCACCAACAACGATATTTTCCCGGGCGGCATGATGACCATGGTCATCATCGAGCCTCCCGGTGTAGATATTCCTTGAGCACTTGAGGAGACACGGCCATGAACGCCCGTCAAACGATATTCAAGCTCTGCAGGACACCCGCGCTGCTGGTGCTTCCCCTGGTGGCCGGCAACGCTGCCGCCATCACCTACGACCTGGTCGCGCAGCCCTTCGACAAGGGCATGCCGGACGGCGCTTCGGTGCCGATGTGGGGGTTCGCCGTAAGCGGCGCCTCGCCGACGGTGCCGGGACCCGCTCTCGTGGTGCCGGCTGGAGATACCAGCCTCACCGTCAACCTGACCAACAACCTGACCGGTCCCGGGGCTGAACCGGTGTCCATCGTCATCCCCGGCCAGGCGATGCCCACCACGGCTCTCGGCGCGCCGCTGGCAGCGGTGAAGTTCACCGACGGCACCGGCCGCCAGCGGGTCGGCTCCTTCACCGCCGAGGCGGCCCCGAATGGCGGCACCCAAAGCTACACCTGGAACAACCTCAAGCCCGGCACCTACCTCTACCATAGTGGAAGCCATCCGCAGGTTCAGGTGCAGATGGGGCTCTATGGCGCCATGGCTCATGACGCTCTCGCGGGCCAGGCCTATGCCGGCGTGCCCTACCAGAGCCAGGCCACCCTGCTGTTCAGCGAGGTCGATCCGGCCCTGCATGCCGCCGTGGCCAGCGGCCAGTACGGGCCCGGTACGGCCATGACCAGCACCATCGACTATGCACCGAAATATTTCCTCATCAACGGCGAGGATCTTTCCGACGCGAGCTTGGCCTTGGCCTCGGGCAGCGCGGGTCAGACCACGTTGCTGCGCCTGCTCAACGCCGGTCTGCAGAGCCGTTCGCCGGTTCTGCAGGGGCATTACATGCGCCTGGTGGCGGAGGACGGCAACGCCTATCGGCATGCACGGGAGCAGTACTCCGCTTTCCTGCCCGCGCTGAAGACCGCGGATGCCGTCATTACCCCGGCCGCGGCGGCGACCTACCCGATCTACGACCGACGACTGGCGGGCGGCATGCTCGCCTTCCTGGCGGTGGCGGATGCATCGGCCGGCGCGCCTTTGGCCAGCAACGATGCCTACGTCTTCGACGAGGATCCACCGGTACCGGGGTTCTCGGCGGCGGCGCCCGGCGTGCTCGGCAACGACGGGGCCTTCATTGGCGACCCCGCCACGACAGCCAGCTGGCTCAGCGGCCCCAGCCATGGCACGCTCAACCTGGGCCAGGACGGCAGCTTCACTTATATGCCCGCTCCCGATTTCAGCGGCGCCGACAGCTTCACCTACCAGGCGGTGAATGGCAGCGGCCAGAGCCTGCCGGCCACTGTCAGCCTCACCGTCAACCCGGTGAACGATGTTCCGGTGGCCACGGGCGACGCCTACAGCGTGACCGTGGGCGGTACGCTGAACGTGGCCGCACCCGGAGTGCTGGGCAACGACAGCGATGTCGACGGCGACATGCTCACGGCGGTGAATTCCAGTGCGCTGGTCGGCTTGAGCCTCAACCCGGATGGCAGCTTCGGTTACACCGCGAGCACCGCGGGCGAGTTCAGCTTCACCTACCAGGCAAGCGACGGAGTCTTGACCAGCGATCCGGCCAGCGTCGTCATCACGGTCATAGCGGTGACCAACCAGGCTCCGCTGGCGGTGAACGACACGGTCGCCGCGCCGCGCCGGACCTCGGTGACTTACACGCCGGTGTCCATCAACGTGCTGGCCAATGATTCCGACATCAACGGCAATCTCGATCCGACCACGCTCACCATCGTCGTGAATCCGAACAAGGGCGGCAGCGTGAGCGTGGATCCCGTGACTGGAATAGTGAGCTACACGCCAAGGCTCAACTTCCGCGGCTCCGAGAACTTCAGTTACCGTGTCCAGGACACCGGCGGCCTGTGGTCCAACACCGCCAGCGTCAAGGTCAATGTGAAATGAGCGCCCATCTCGTTCGGCGGCTCGGCGCCTTCGGCCTGACAGCCGTCCTGGCCGCCGGCTGCGCCGCCACCCCGGAAAAGGCCGCGTTGACGACGCCTGTCGGGGATCCGGGCATCCGCGTCGAGTCGCTCAGACTCACCGCCGCGGACTACATGCTGGATCTGCGCTTCCGCATCACCGACCCGGAGCGCGCCGCGCCCTTCTTCAATCGCAAGACCGAGTTCCAGCTGCTCGACCCGGCCAGCGGCGCCCGTCTGGCGGTGCCCAACACGCCCAAACTCGGCAAGCTGCGTCAGGTCGCCCGCAAGGACATGCCCGACCGCAGCTACTTTGTCCTGTTCGCCAACCCAGGGCGCCACCTCAAGGCCGGGAGCCAGGTGACCCTGGTTGCCGGCGACACCCGCATCGACCAGCTTACGGTCGAGTAACGGAGGAAAATATCGTGCGCACCCGGATACTGAACAATGCACATCAAGCCGGCATTTTGCTGCTGCTCGGATGCGCGTACGGCGCCGGCGCGCGGGGCGCGGCGATCGCCCCGGACCTGGCCGCCGAACTGGCGGCACGGGCGCCGCAGGAAGAGATCGCGGTGATCGTCTCCCTGGCCGACAGGGTGAATCCCCGCCTGTACGAAGTGGCGGACCGCAGCCGGCGCGACACCCGGCTGGTCGAGGCGCTCATGGAAAAATCCGCCGCCACGCAAGCCGCGCTCCGGGTGTATCTGCTGAATCAGGGGGCACGGGAATTGCGCGAGTTGTGGGTCATCAACGGCATCGCGGCGACAGTGCGCGCCAGCGTCATCCGCCAGCTGGCGTCGCGCCCCGGCATCGAGTTTATCCGCCTCGATTCGACCCTTGAGGCTCCGGTGACTACTTCAGGCAGCGCAGCGCCGCCGGAATGGAACCTGAACGTTTTGCGTGCGCCGGACCTGTGGACGCAGGGTTTCACCGGCAGCGGCATCGTCGTCGCCAACATGGATACCGGGGTCGACGCCAATCACCCGGATCTGGTCACGAAGTGGCGCGGCGGCGACAACAGCTGGTACGACCCGCACGGCGAACACGCCACGCCCTACGATCCAGCCGGCCACGGCACCCAGACCATGGCGATCATGGTGGGCGGCTCGGCCGGGGGAAGCGCCATCGGCATGGCGCCCGACGCCCGCTGGATCGCGGCCAAGCTGTATAGCGATGCCGGCCAGTCACGCTACAGCGACATCCATCTCGCCTTCCAGTGGCTGCTCGACCCCGATGGCGACCTGGGCACGGTGGATTCGCCGGATGTGGTGAATGCGTCATGGGGGCTGGTCGGCACGGCGGGACAGTGCATCACCGAGTTCAGTGCCGATATCGAGGCGCTCAAGGCGTCCGGCATCGCGATCGCGATCGCCGCCGGCAACGACGGCCCGTCGCCGTTGACCAGCCTGAGCCCGGCCAACAACCCTCAGGGTTTTGCCGCGGGCGCAATCGACGATGCACTGAGCATCGCCAGCTTCAGCAGCCGCGGCCCGTCCGCCTGCGACGGCACGGTTTATCCGAAGCTGGTCGCGCCCGGCGTCAACATCAACACCGCCGATCTCTCCTTCGGCGGCATGCCGCTGTATGCCGTGGTCTCCGGAACGTCCTACGCCGCCCCGCATGCGGCGGGCGCGATGGCGCTGCTGGCGGGCGCCTTTCCCTGGGCCGGCGTTGCCCAGCTCGAAGCGGCGCTCACAGCGGGCGCGCACGACCTCGGCGTCGCCGGCGAGGACAACAGCTACGGCCATGGCCTGGCCGACGTGCATGCGGCTTACCAGCTGCTGAGTGCCGCCGCGCCCAACCAGGCGCCGGTGGCCTCGAACGACGCCTGGAGCATGTCGGCCGGGGCCACGCTCGTCGTCGCCGCTCCCGGCGTGCTGGGCAACGACAGCGATGCCGACGGCGACGCGCTGACCGCGGAATTGGCGAGCGGCCCCGCCAGCGGCAGCCTCGCACTCAACGGCGATGGCTCGTTCAGCTACTCGCCGAATGCCGGCTTCGCCGGAACCGACAGCTTCATTTACCGCGCCCATGACGGGGCGCTCAACAGCGGCAGCGCCACGGTCTCGATCACGGTCAATGCCATCGTGAATTCCCCGCCGGTCGCCAATAACGACAGCGTTAACGCTCCCATGCGCAAAACGGCGAGCTACGCGCCCAGGATCATCAATGTATTGGCCAACGATTCCGATCCGGACGGCAGCCTCGATCCGGCAAGCACGAGCATCGCGGCCGCGCCGAACAAGGGTGGAACGGTGGTGGTGAATGCCGACGGCACGGTGTCCTACACGCCGGCGCTCAGGTTCCGCGGCAAGGAAATATTCAAGTACACCGTTCGCGATCGGGCCGGCGCGCTTTCCAACGCCGCGACCGTGACGGTCAACGTGAAATGAACCGGCAATGATCAACCAGAAGGGAGACTGAAATGAGAACCATGAAACTGACGATCGCCGCCGCGCTGGCGCTGGGCCTCGCACCTTTGGCGCCGGACGCCATTGCCGAGGGCATGCATGACCATCATCACCATCGCGCCATGACGAGTCCGCAGGATGGGTATGTGCGCACGCAGGCGACTTACGCCATCCCGAACGTGAAACTGCTGGATTCCGAAGGGATCGGGAAGCCGCTGCATGGCTGGCTGGCCGAAAAGCCGGTAATCCTCAATTTCATTTTCACCAGCTGCGGCGCGGTCTGCCCGGTGATGAGCACGACTTTCTCGCAGGTGCAGGATGCGCTGGGGCCGGAGCGGGACGCGGTGCGCATGGTGTCCATTTCAATCGACCCCGAGCATGACACGCCGGCCGCCCTCAAGGCCTATGCCGAAAAATTCGGCGCGGGGCCGCAATGGCGGATGTTGACCGGCAGCCTGGAGGGCAGTGTCACGGTGCAGCGCGCGTTCAATGTCTATCGCGGCGACAAGATGAACCATCAGCCGGCGACGTTCCTGCGCGCCAGCCCGGATCAGCCTTGGGTGCGGCTGGACGGATTCGCCAGCGCGGCGGACATCCTGCGCGAGTATCGCCAGCTTCGCGCGAACTGATCGCCCATGGGACGCGCCACGATGCGAACCGTGCGGCGTGTCCTGGCAGGCTTGAGCCTGCTGCTGGCGCAGGGCGGTCTGGCGGCGGAGCCCGCCGGCGTCGTTGTGGCCGGCCAGTCCATCTACCGCGATGGCCTGCTTCCATCGGGCGATCCGTTGCGCGCCACCGTGCAGAAGGGTGTGGTTCTGAGTGGGGCCGCGGCGGCGTGCGTCAATTGCCATCGGCGCAGCGGCCTGGGCGGTAGCGAGGGGCGGATTCCCGTCCGCCCGATCACTGGCCGGCTGCTGTTCACCTCGTCGCAAACCGAGTTTGTTCGGCGCCGGGCGGTAGCGGCCGGCGCTGCCGATGGGCGCCCTGCCTACACCCGCGATAGCCTGGCACGGGCGCTGCGCGATGGGATCGATCCGACCGGGCGGGTGCTCGATGCGCTGATGCCGCGTTATGCCCTGGGCGACGAAGAGATCGCCCAGATCCAAGCCTACCTGGAGGGGCTGTCAGCGACCGCGGCGCCAGGGGTGACCGATCGCGAAATTCATTTTTCGACCATCATCGCGCCAGGCGTTCGTCCGGACCGGCGCCGCGCCATGCTGGACGTGCTGCGGGCTTTTTTCAGCGACAAGAACAGCAGCACCCGCAAGGAAGCGCGTCGCCGCGAGACACGCAGCGAGCAGATGTACCTCGCCTACCGTACCTGGGTGCTGCATGTATGGGAACTGCACGGGGCCCCGGAAACCTGGACCGAACAACTCGATGCGTATTACCGGAAGCAGCCGGTGTTCGCCGTAATCGGCGGACTCGGCGGCGGCAACTGGCAACGGGTGCATGCATTCTGCGAAGGCGCCAAGATTCCCTGCGTGCTTCCCGATGTTGATTATCCGGCGGTCACGGGCGCGGGCTATTACTCGGTGTATTTTTCGCGCGGCATCGCCCTGGAGGCGGACGTTCTGGCAAGGCAGCTGGCGGAAACCCATTCCGGTGGGATCGTGCAGGTTTTTCGCAACGACGAGACCGGGCGTTTGCCGGCGCTGGCCCTGCGCGATGCGTTGCAGCGCAGGGACATGGGGGAAGTCGTCGATTATCCGCTGAGCGGCGGTGGGCCGGCGGCAACCGCATTCTGGTCGGGATTGATCAACGAAGCGCGCCCGGCCAGCCTGGTTGTCTGGCTGGACCCCGTGGACATCCGGAATCTGGCTGCGACAGGTCCGCCGCCCGCCGGACTGCGGACGGTCTATCTGTCCGCCAGCCTTTCAGCCTCGCAGCATGTTGGTTTGCCCGATGAGTGGATGGACAGGGTGCGCCTGGTTCATCTGTTCGATCTTCCGGCGAACCGCGACCGGCATCTGGCGCGTATGAAAGCCTGGATGCGTGCCAGAGGTCTTCCGCTCACCGACGAGCGTGCCCAGGCAAATGCCTATTTCGCTGCCACCCTCACGGGCGATGCGATGGCGCATGTGGGCGAGTATTTTTCCCGCGATTATTTCATCGAGCGCATCGAGCAGATGGCTGAGTCGTTTGTTTCGCCTTCGATCTATCCGCGCCTGAGCCTGGGGCCGGGCCAGCGCTTCGCATCGCGAGGGGGCTACATCCTGCGTTTTCCAGAAGGCGTCGGGAGTACACCCGTGCCAGTGGGCGACTGGATGATTCCCTAGTTTTCCGGCAGGACTCGGCGCCTTGATATGGCCGGCTGTGCGGGGCCGCATCCCGTTCCAAAGAACGGTCAGCGCACGCAGTTCCGGCCGGCCTGCTTCGCCAGATAGAGTTGTTCGTCGGCAGCCTGCAACAGGCTGTCGCAGGTCAGGTTCGGGCCGGGGTGCATGCTGGCGCAGCCGACGCTGATGGTGACTTCCTGATGGTGGTCGGGGCGTTGCTGTGGAATATGGAGTTCCATCACCGCATTGCGTAACCGTTCCCCCAGCCACAGGGCGCCTTCCAGATCGGTTTCCGGAAGGATGGCTGCGAATTCCTCGCCGCCGTAGCGGGCCAGGAGGTCACCCGGCCGGGTGAGGACATCGGCCATGGTCTGGGCCACCCGTCGCAGGCAGTGGTCGCCCTCGCCGTGGCCGTACACATCGTTGAATTGCTTGAAGCAGTCCACATCGACCATCACCAGGGCCAGCTGTTGCTTGTCCCGCATCGCACGCCGCCATTCGGCATCCAGCGCCAGATCGAAACAGCGCCGGTTGGCGACACCGGTAAGGCCGTCCTGATTGGCGTAACGTTCCAGCAGGTCGTTTCTGGACTTGATCCGGAGCTGGTTGAAAATCCGCGCCTCGACGACGCTCAGGCGGAAGGGAGGGGTGAAGCAGTCGTCGGCCCCCAGTCTGAGAGCGCAGGCTTCGTCAATGGCGTTGTCCTGGTCGGCGATCAGGATGACGGGGATGGAGCGGGTCATCTCGTCGGCCTTGAGCCGGCGGCAGATTTCCAGCCCCTTCCGGCTGGGCGCCATGATGTCCAGCAGGATCAGGTCGGGCCGCTGATCGAGGCGCATGGCGGCCTCAATGGCGTCAGCAGCGCCCGGTATGGACTGGACCTGGCATTCCCGCGCCATGATTCGACCCAGAAGGGCGGCGGCCGGCCCACTGCCAGCGATCAGGATGCGCGGCCTGTCGGACGCGACGCTGCTTCCATTCGGAATGGCGGAAGTGGAGGATGCCAATTCCGCTGGCAGGGGAGGGCGAAGCGGCGCTTGCGGCGGCAGCGCATGCCGGGAAAAGCGCACAAGCGGCATCCTGGATTTTATCCGTGACAAGCTGAACCCAGCCAATCTCATGTCCATGGGCGCCTTCTCTCGAGTCACGGGTCGACTAGCGCATCCAGTGCGCGACGAGCTTGCGGCATTCCCGGCTCCACTCGCATTTGGCAGTGCAAAGGTAGCGCTTTTCGGTCAGAAAACAGGCTTCGCCGCCCTGCCGGAGTTGAATGATTCTGATGAGCTGGGTTCGCGAGGTGTAGGCGGTACATGCCCCAATCCCGGAATCGCACGCCCGTTGTTGCAGTTGCATCGTGGTCATATCCAGCTCCATAAAAGCAGGGGTTGAAAACGGAATGCCGTTGTTGTCGATACGCCTGGCGGAGAACCCGGATTTCTCCGGACAGACCCATCCAGGATGCGATCGCGAAAAATACGGAACACCCCGGCTTTCCGCCTCTGAAATCCTGATTGCGGGGCGCCTGACAGAACCGCGAGGCATCCCCGGATAACAAATGGCAGAGTCATAATGAAAAAAGAAATCGATATTGGGTATTGGGAGAATCTTTAGTTGGCTGGACTGCCTGGTGCGCCGGGGTAAAAATGGGCGGCGTGGCGAATGCAAACAGGCGATGCGCCTCGCAACCGTCCAGACATGCGCTAGGGTGGAGAAAGCGGGCGAAAAAGGAAATGACATCTATGGGAAGCAAGCAAGCCGGTGAGAATTTACCGAACGAGGATGCCGAGCCGAATCCGGCGCAGGCGCATGCTGCATGCGCTGGGCCGGCGTTTTCGCTCTCACCGCCCGCCCTGTCGGACACACCGGCCGACCCAGGCCAGCATGCGCAAGACACGAATCCTGGAGCGTCGCGCTGCCGGGTGCTGGTCGTGGATGACGACGACGCCGTGGCGGAAAGCACGGTTTTGCTGTTGCAGGTTGCGGGCCACGACGTCAGGTCGGCAGCCAGCGGCGAAGCGGCCCTGGAACTTGCCCGCGGCTTCCGTCCGCAGGTCGTCCTGCTCGATATCGGCTTGCGCGGCATGGATGGTTACGAGGTGGCCCGGCAATTGCGGCAGGAGCAGGTTAGCGGGGAAGAACTCCGCCTGATGGCGGTGACGGGCAATGGACGGGAGGAGGATCAGGCGCGCTCCATGGCTGCTGGCTTCGATCGCCACCTGGTCAAACCGGTGCCTCCCGATGCCCTTTGCGAATTGGTGGACGAGATCGGGCGCCTGCCGGCGAACCGGACTCCTGGTGGGTAAGCCGCGGTGAAGCTGCCCGGGCCATGGCTTACCCAGGCCCACACCATCCATCGGGTGGTGCAGGTCGATGTCCGCCATATCGTCCTGCTCACCGTGGTGTTGGGACTGGTGTTTTCCGCGCTGCTGGCCATTCCGTTCGTCCTCTACTACCGAGCCGAATCCAGCAACCATCTGAGTCTGTTTCAGGCGGAACAGGAGCGGATCGTCAAACTTGCCGAAGGCACGATCCAGCAGGAAATCGATGCTGTCCTGTCCGATCTGCGCTATCTGTCGCAGCACAATGAAATCAGACGTTACCTGGCGCAAGCCAACCCCGGCAATCGCCTCGATCTGGCCAGGGAGTATCTGGTTCTATCCAGGCAGAAACATCTTTACGATCAGATTCGTTTCATCGGACCGGATGGCAGGGAGGAAGTACGCGTCAATTACAACGATGGCCAGCCGGAAATTGTCGCGGACCCGAGTCTGCAGGACAAAGCCGACCGCGACTACTTCAGGGAAACCCGGTCGTTGTCGCCCGAGCGGATCTACGTGTCGCCGCTGGAGCTGAATATCGAGCAGAGCGCGGTTGACCAGCCGCTCAAGCCGGTCATCCGTTTTGCCCTGCCGGTGGCCGATGACCGCGGCTTGATCCGCGGGATGGTGGTGCTCAACTACCTGGGACAACGCCTCCGCGACAAGCTCGGTGCGCTGCAAGGGCACGCGGGCAAGATATGGCTGCTCAACGCCGATGGATACTGGCTCATGGGCCCCACCCCGGAAGACGAATGGGGATTCGCGCTGCAGGCGCGGTCGCAGCGCAGCCTTGCCAGGCAGTTCCCCTTGCTCTGGCGGCGGATGGAGGCAGAAACATCCGGCGTCCATCAAACAGCAAGCTCCTGGATTCACTTCGAACGGGTCTACCCCCTGCTTGGCGGGAGCGCTCCGGCAGGCGTCGCGAACTTTGCCAAGCCTGCCGGCGCGGAAAATTATTACTTGACGATTGCCGTCGAACTCCCGAAATCTGCCCTGCGGGCCGTCAATCTCGCATTGCTGAAAAAACTGTGGGCGGGATACGCTGCATTGGTGCTGTTTGCTTTTCTGGTCGCGGGCGCGCTGGCTATTGCCTTCAACCGGGGAAGGTCGCTTGCCCAGGTTGTGGAAAAAGTGGTGGACGACCTGCCGCTGCTGGTTTCCTACGTCGATGCCGAACAACGCTACCGTTTCAACAACATGGCGTATGCGCGGTTCTTTGGCGTGAACCTCAAGGAAATGTACGGCAAGACCATGCGCGAACTGCTGGGGGAGGATGCCTATCGGACGGTTCTCCCTTACATCGAGCAGGCGCTGTCGGGCAAGCCGGTTTCATTCGAACGCCAGCTGTCCTATGCCGGCGCGGGCATGCACGACATGATGGTTTCCTACCTGCCCGATACGACGCCAAAGGGAAAAGTGCGCGGTTTTTACGTGATGGTCAACGACATCAGCCAGATCAAGGAGGCCGAGCGCCGTGAGCGTCGGCACATGATCGAACTGGCCCATGTTTCCCGTCTCGCCAGCATGGGTGAAATGGCCACCCAGATCGCCCACGAGATCAACCAGCCGCTGGCCGCGATTGCCATGTACGGCGCGGCAGGCATGCGCGCCCTTCAGGGCGAATTCGACCGCGGCAAGCTGGAGACCTGGCTTGAAGCCATCAATACCCAGGCAAAACGCGCCAGCGACATTGTGCGGCGGGTACGACATTTCGTGCAAAAGGGGGAACCGCAATTCGGCCTGGTTGACCTGAATCTGATCGCCCGCGAGGTGACCGCCCTGATCGATCACGAGTTTCGGTCGCGGGAGGTCGGGGTTTTTCTGGAGCTGGCAGAAGACTTGCCGCAGGTCCAGGGCGATCGCGTCCTGCTGGAACAGGTGATATTCAATCTGGCGCGCAATGCCATGGATGCGCTGCTGGATCAATCCGGCGAGCGCAGGATGACGTTGAGGACCACCTTCGATGCGCATCTGGTGTATTTTGAAGTGAGCGATAGTGGCCCTGGTGTCGATCCGGCGTTGGGCGAGCACGTTTTCGACTCGTTCGTCACCAGCAAGCAGGAGGGCTTGGGCATGGGTTTGACTATCAGCCGCTCCATCATCGAGGCGCACGCCGGCACCTTGCGCTACACCATGAATCCGGGGGGCGGGGCCACATTCATGTTCAGCCTGGCAAGAGAGGCGCGATCATGACGCCGAATGCGCCGATGGTTTATATCGTCGACGACGACGACGCGGTTCGCGAGGCATTGGGGGCCTTGCTCGAGTCGGTTTGTCTGAACTACCGGAGCTTCACTTCGGCGGAGGCTTTCCTGGCCGAGGCGGACCCGCATATGCGAGGCTGTCTGTTGCTCGATGTGCGCATGCCCGGCGTCAGCGGTCTGGAACTGCAGCGTATCTTGCAGCAACAGGGTGTCGCACTCCAGATCATCATCATCACCGGACATGGCGATGTGCCGATGGCGGTGCGCGCGCTGAAAGCCGGCGCCTCGGACTTCATCGAGAAACCGTTCAACGAACAGGACTTGCTCGACCGCATTCAGGCCTGCCTGAAAAACGACGATCATCTCTGGAACACCCGGCAGGCGCAGGACGATGCAATGATGCGTTTCGACACCCTTACGCCGCGGGAAAGGGCGGTGATGGAATTGATCGCGGAAGGCAATCACACCAAAAAAATCGCTGTACAACTCGATATCCAGGATCGAACCGTGGATGTCCATCGCTTCAACATCATGCACAAGGTGGGCGTTCGGACCCTGGCCGAGTTATTACGCCTCTGGTCCATCGCCCACCAAACGACGCAATCCTGATTTCCCCTCGACGGGAGCTTGGCCGTGCTGGATGCCGGCCTGCCCCGCTCGGCTAAAGATTCCTTTATCCCGACTAAATAAGCCGGCTATTTGCATCGCGGCTGGCGCCCATT
>JAUPLV010000134.1 GCA_030836725.1 Pseudomonadota bacterium
GCGGTTGGTGACGAAAATGCGCACCCGGTCGCCTTCCACCACCTCGATGGTGGGGCCGGGCGACTGCCCGTTGTAGCCCCACAGATGCGCCTTCATCCCGGGCGCGATCTCGCGCACCACCGGCTCGGCGACCAGATGAAATTCCTTGACCCCGTCCTTCATCCGCCATGGCAGCGTCCAGCCGTTCAGCGTCACCACCGGATTGTAGGGGCGGCCGTTCGGCGGCTGCAGCGGCACCTGGGTGTCGGGCGTGTCCATGCTGACAATTTCCGGGAGTGCCGCCATCGCGGCCGGACCGACGCTGGCGGCCGCGACGGCGCCGGCGAGCTTGAAAAAATCACGTCTTGAGGTCATCAGGAATCCTTTTCAGAATCTTGATCCGCGAATACCCAGAGGGCATAAAGGACGCGAAGGGACGCGAAGTAAGAACATCAAGGAGTCTCCTTCGCGTTTCTTCGCGTCCTTCGCGGATAAATAAGGTGTTCAATGCCCATTCCCGCCTTCCGCCACGGCCGCGCCGGCAGCGGTGATCGGACGCAAGTCCGGTTTGCCGACCATTGCCATGGCGAGGTCGGCATCGGCCAGCCAGAAATCGCGCTGCGCCGCGATGGCGTCGTTGACCGAGGCGATCTGCGCGCGCGCATCGGCCAGCAGTTCGAAGACCCCGATCAGCATGCCGTTGTAGCGCAGCAGGGTTTCCTCGGAAATGCGCTGCTTCAGCGGCACCACCTCATCCCGCAGATGTCGCGCAATGGCGTACTGGCTTTGCTGCATGGCGTAGGCTTCGCGCACTTCGGATCGCGCATTGACGGCGGTCTCGCGTGCGCGCTCAAGTGCCTGGCGATAGCGCGATTCGGCCGCGACCACGCGAGTCTCGCCCCAGTCGAACAGCGGCAGCTCGAAGCTGATTTCGTAGTCCCGCTGCAGCGGCGCCTCGTTCGAACTGTTGTTGCCGAAGCCGAGTTCCAGCACGTTGATGAAACGCGTACTGCGAGTGAGCCCGAGGTTCTTTGCCAGCGCCTCGGTCCGCAGTTTCGCCATCAGCAGGTCCAGGCGAGAATCCATCGCCTGCCGCTCGACATCCGGCAGCAAGGGCAAGGCTTCGGGCAGGTCGGGAAGCCGATCGGGCAATTGCAGCGCGCTCGCATCAGCCAGCCCCATCAGCCTGACCAGCCGTTCGCGCGTTTGCAGCTTCGCCTGTTCGGCACGCGCCAGCGCCAGCGCGGCGTCGGCGTAAAAAGCCTGTTCGCGCGCCTGCTTCAGCCGGCTCCAGTTGCCCACCCGCGCCATCCGGCGTGCCAGTTCGGCGCCGGCTTCGGCCGCCTCCATCGCCTGCTGCTGGTATTGCGCGGACTGGTTGGCCGCCACGGCAGCGATCCAGGCGCGGCGAGTCTCGGATGCGAGCGTCACCACCTCCAGCACCAGTCGTTTCCGGGTCTGCTCGAGCAGGCGCTGCTCGATGTCGGCTCGCATCGGCATGCTCAGCAGCCGCGCCAGATTGAGATGCAGGCCGCGCTCCCATTCCACCTCGCTGCCGCGCGTGGAGCGGCCAATTGAAAACCCTGGATTCGGCAGGCGCTGCGCCGCCACCCGGTCAGCTTCGGCAATACCGAGCGTATTGAATTCCGCCTGCAGGCCGGGATTGTTCAGGAGCGCGATCTGCACCGCATCGTCCGCGGAAAGCGGCTGTGCCAGCAAGGCGTCGACACGAACCTGCGTCTGGCTGCGGGCAGTATCGTCTCGCGACCAGACGACGTCCTGCGGGATATGCAGGCGGGCGGCGTTTTCGACCGCCCCCAACCCGCCGTCCGCCGAAAAGCCTGCGCAGCCGCCGAGCAGCGCGGCGGACAGAACGGCAAATACGCGCATGTGCTGCGTGAATGGTATCGAATTCATGGTGCTCGCCTCAATGTCCATGGTGATCATGATGGCCCTGCTCCACGGCTTCGTCCTGCCGCGATTCGCGAAGATAGGTTCGCCAGCCGCCGATTTCGCCGACCCGGTCGTTGGCCTCGCGCCAATCCTGCAGCGCTTCGTCGCGCCAGCCCTGATAGTGTTTGAACGGCGCCGACGCGGCCATTTCAGGCGCAGCGGCTTCGGCGGCAACCGCGGCGGGCGCCCACAAAACCGCGGCGCACGCCAGCAGCGCCGCCAATCCGGGAAGGGGACATAGAGAAAACTTCGACATGATGCGCCTCGCAAAAACCGCGGCGACAGCGTCGCGGTCGGAATCGATGAAACGTGCCGGAAGCCGGCACGGGATTCAGGCGAGTGCGGGTCGGGGCGGTCGCTCGGGGCCTTCGGGAACGAATCCGCCGAATGCCGCGGCGGACTGCGGGTCGAACCGGTGCGAAGCCGAAACGATCGCCGGGGCATCGGCGGCCGGGATCGCTAGCGCCGAAGCCAGGGCGCACGCGGCGCAGTGCTTGCAGTCGTGCTGCGCGGCAGGCGCGTCTGTTTGTGGGGTCTCGTGACAGCCAGCCATCGTTTCATCGGCCAGCATCATGGATTCCAGCGCAGTCCGATGCGAAAACGTGCAGACCAGCATGGCGGCGGATGCAAACGCCTGCAAGGGCAGGGCCAGCATCAGCAGGATCAGCAGGAATCGTTGGGATCGGAAGCGCACGATGGCAGTGTAGCCAAAAAAGGAAGGCTGCCCAAGAGACACCGGCATCCCCGGACAGGTTCCCGCTTCAGCCAGCGGCAATCACGAACGCCGCTTGCGCGGCTCGTAATGCACCACCGCGCGCATGATCTCGGAATAGGGGAAACCATCGATGCCGCCAAAGCGCTCGTTGCCCTGCAACACGGCGGCGGCAATGTCGGTGGTCCCGTCGCCCGCACGATCCATCGCCGCCGCCAGCCCGCGCACGCCGCCGCACTGGGCGCGAATTTCCTTGCCGAACGGCCACGGCGCATTAGTCGGTTTGGGCATGACATTCGCCCCCTCTCCCCCCGAGGGAGAGGGTTGGGGCGAGGGGCGGTTTTCCACGGGGGCGATCTTCAGCGCGAACTGCGCGTTGTCGTGCAGCGCCTGGTAAAACCTCAGGCAATGTTCGCGCACCACCGGGTCGCCGCAGGCAATCGCCTCGCGCTCGGCGAGATTGATCTTTCGCGAACGGCCGCAACTTGCGCAAAGCGACAGCAAGGCCCGCTCGAACGGGCAGCTGTGCTCGATATGGGTTTTGCGTGCCAGCTTGTAGGCGTCTTCGTTGTACTCAGCCATCGGCTTGGGAGTTCAAGGACATCGCAGATTTTTTTCTTCGCATGCTTCGCGAAGAAGTCTTTTACCAGTCGTCGCCGGACAGGGTTGGATCGAGTTCGCGCTCGGCCGTGAGCGTTTCCTGCGCGGCGATTTCATTCTCGGCGAAGATCATCCTGTACTTGTCGCCGGTTTTCGGGTCGAGCGTCTTGCGCAGTTCGTTGGTGTGGGCCTTGGCTTCCTTGAAGCTCGGCCACTCGCCCTTCTTCTCCAGCACCTTGAACATTCCCACACGGAAGACGAAGTAAGGCATGGCCGCTCCTAGCTCAACTTGCCGTGGCACTGCTTGTATTTCTTGCCCGATCCGCATGGGCAGGGATCGTTGCGGCCGACCTTGGGGTGGGTGTCGGCCGGGGCCGCCGCGGCAGCCTTGACCGCGGCTTCGGCCTCGGCGAAGTCCTGCGCCTCGTCATAGCCGGCGTGCTGATATTGCACGTTGGACGGCTCCTCATGCAGCTCGACCGCCTGCACGTCCTCGGGCGCGCGAATCTGCACGGTCGAGGTGATCTGCGTGACTTCGGCCTTGATCGCGGTGAGCATGGCCGAGAACAGCTCGAACGCCTCGCGCTTGTATTCCTGCTTGGGCTGCTTCTGCGCGTAACCACGCAGATGGATGCCCTGGCGCAGGTGATCCAGCGCCGACAGGTGCTCGCGCCAGTGGGTGTCGAGGCTTTGCAGCATCACCGCGCGCTCGAACTGGTGCAGGCCTTCCGCGCCAACCATGGCCTCCTTCTCCTGGTAGGCCGCATCGGCGGCGGCGCAGATTTTCTTGCGCAAGCCTTCCTCGTTCAGCGTCTTGTCTTCGTCGAGCCACTGCTGCAGCGGCAGGTCGAGCGTGAACTGCGCAGCCAGCGATTTTTCCAGCCCCGCCACATCCCACTGCTCGTCCATGCTGCCGGGCGCGATGTGCAGGTCGATCGCCTCGTTCAGGACGTCGTCGCGCATGGCGCGAATGGTGTCGCGGATGTCGGCGCTCGCCAGCAGTTCGTTGCGCTGCTCGTAGATCACCTTGCGCTGGTCGTTCGAGACATCGTCGTATTCGAGCAGTTGCTTGCGGATGTCGAAGTTGCGCTGTTCGACCTTGCGCTGGGCGTTCTCGATCGCGCGCGTCACCCACGGATGCTCGATCGCCTCGCCCTCGGGCATCTTCAGCCGGTCCATGATGGCGGCGACGCGGTCGGAGGCGAAGATGCGCAGCAGCGGGTCTTCCAGCGACAGGAAGAAGCGGCTGGAGCCGGGATCGCCCTGGCGTCCGGAGCGGCCGCGCAACTGGTTGTCGACCCGGCGCGACTCGTGGCGTTCGGTGCCGATGATGTGCAGGCCGCCGGCTGCCAGCACGGCGTCGTGGCGCACCTGCCAGTCGGTCTTGAGCGCGTCGAGGCGGCTGGCTTTCTCGCTATCGGCAAGCGCCGCATCCTGGTTGATGGCGTCGATTTCCTTCTGGATGCTGCCGCCCAGAACGATGTCGGTGCCGCGGCCCGCCATGTTGGTGGCGATGGTGATGCCGCCCGGCAGGCCCGCCTGCGCGATCACCTCGGCTTCGCGTTCGTGCTGCTTGGCGTTCAGCACATTGTGCGGCAGCCTGGCCGCCTTCAGTTCGGCGGACAGGTGCTCGTTGGCCTCGATCGAGGTGGTGCCGACCAGCACCGGCTGGCCGCGCTCGTGGCAGGCGCGGATCTCGTCGATCACAGCCTGGTCGCGTTCCTGCGCCGTCCGGAAGACCTGGTCCTGCTCGTCCTTGCGGATCATCGGACGATGCGTCGGCACGACCACGGTTTCCAGCCCGTAGATGCTATGGAATTCGAACGCCTCGGTGTCCGCCGTGCCGGTCATGCCCGACAGCTTCTGGTACATGCGGAAATAGTTCTGGAAGGTGATCGACGCCAGCGTCTGGTTTTCCTTTTGGATCGCCACGCCTTCCTTGGCCTCGACCGCCTGGTGCAGGCCCTCCGACCAGCGGCGGCCGCTCATCAGGCGGCCGGTGAATTCGTCGACGATGATGACTTCGCCGTTCTGCACTACGTAATGCTGGTCCTTGAAGAACAGCGCATGCGCGCGCAACGCGGCATACACGTGGTGCATCAGCATGATGTTGGAAGCGTCGTAGAGGCTGCCGCCGGGTTGCAGCAGGCCCATTTCGGTGAGGATTTCCTCGACCTTTTCATGCCCGGTTTCGGACAGCAGCACCTGGCGCGATTTTTCATCGACCGAGTAGTCGCCCTCGCTCTCCTCGGTTTCCTGTCTGGCCAGACGCGGCGGCACCAGATTGACCTGCTGGTACAGCGCGATATTTTCTTCCGACTGCCCGGAAATAATCAGCGGCGTACGCGCCTCGTCGATCAGGATCGAGTCGACTTCGTCGATGATGCCGAAGGCCAGCGGGCGCTGCACCTTCTCGCTCATCTGGTAGACCATGTTGTCGCGCAGATAATCGAAACCGTATTCGTTGTTGGTGCCGTAGGTGATGTCGGCGGCATACGCGACCTGCTTGGCG
>JAUPLV010000135.1 GCA_030836725.1 Pseudomonadota bacterium
AACCAAGGTCAAGGTGGTCAAGAACAAGGTGGCGCCACCGTTCAAGGAAGCCTTCTTCGACATCCTCTACGGCCAGGGCATCTCGCGCGAGGGCGAAATCATCGAACTCGGCGTCGCCCACAAGCTGGTCGACAAGTCCGGCGCCTGGTACGCCTACAACGGCGAGAAAATCGGCCAGGGCAAGGACAACGCGCGCGAATATCTCAAGGAGCACCCGGAAATCGCGCAGGAAATCGAGGCCAAGGTCCGCGCCGCCGTCGGCGTCAACAACCCCACCGCGACAGCCGTGGATGAAGCCGAAATCGACGCCTGAACCCGACGAGCTGCGCGAACGCACCCTGCGCCTGCTGGCGCGGCGCGAGCACAGCCGCGTCGAACTCGTCCGCAAGCTCGAGCGCGCAGGTTTTGCCCGCACCGACATCGAGCCGCTGCTCGACGCCTTCGAAGCGCAAAACTGGCTGTCCGACCGCCGCTTCGCCGAAAGCTACGTCGCCGACCACCGCGCCCGCGCCGGCAGCGTCAAGCTCGCCTACGACCTGCGTCAACGCGGCGTCGGCGACAGCATCATCGAATCGGTACTCGGCGACAACCGCGACAGCGAACTCGACCGCGCGCGTGAAGTGTGGCGAAAGAAATTTGCCGCTGCGCCCGCCGATGCGGCCGAAAAAGCCAGGCAGATGCGCTTTCTGCAAAGCCGGGGCTTCACCCCCGAGGTGATTCGACGCGCGATCCGCGGCGGAGAATGATCGGGGCCGGGATAATCCTGGAAACCCAGTGTTCATGCAATTCTCACAAGGGTATTGGCGGGGACACCCCCGCCGTCCTCCCACTCCACCGGACGTACGGATCACGTATCCGGCGGTTTCTGCCTACCCGTTTCCGGGTTGAGCTTACGTCCCGAGGACTATTCGCCCGTTGGCCTATGGACGCTGCGACCGCCTTCGGGACTTCCGGCCTCTACTGCTTTGTCGCCAGTTCCCTATCGGGACAACTGTCCAGACTCAACGGAGAAATAGCCACCTTTCCGCTCTCGGCAGATTCAGCCCTTCACGGCTTGGTCAAAGTCGCTACTATGGCCTCTGCTGACTCCCGTCAGCCCATCCCGACACCTCGCGATGTCAGTAGCACATGGCAGGCTGACGGGCCTCCCAGGGTAATGCGCGTGACCTTCATGCTTATGCCTGTCGGATCTACGTCGTAGCGTTCCGTGCAAGTATTGGGCTTTACAGATATGGGCCTGCTCACCCGCTACGCCGCCTCTATCCGCTTCCTGTTCGTCAGGCCCTTTGCCTGCGGCTTCCTTCAGATTCCGCCTTGCGACGGACACCCTTGCCGTTCAGCTAACACTTCCCCTTGCCGGGTGTGTAGAGGACTTTCACCTCCCAGTCATTCCCCCCGCCACCACGGCGGTGAAAACAGCGCCAGTCACGGCGCTACGCACCATGCCTGGCGCACCCAAAAAAAGAGACCGCCGAAGCGGTCTCTTTAGTAACAAGGGGCAATTAACGATGTTTGACCCCGTTGATTCCTTTGATTTTGATTACGGGCAATCGCCTTGACCAGACTTAAAGCCGCGCTGCGCATTGCAGCTGGTCCCGGAATTCGTCCAGACCATATTGGCGGCACCAGCGGCTACCGTGGGCGTATCGATAATGGTCAGGGCAACACCAGCAGTAGTAGTCGCGCCCGTGGTCACGGTAATGACGCCATCGGTAACAGACGTAACGGCTGTGATGTTCTTGGTTGTAGAAATAGTCGGCACACCATTAGAAGCCGCGCTGCAACCTACAAAGGTTCCAAGGTCTTGATGACACATTGCAATGGCGTTCCTTGTAGAACTGATTTCTGCAGCTGCGCCGGCAGCTTTCGCACGTGACGTGTAATCGCTGTACTGTGGAATCGCGATCGCCGCCAAAATACCAATAATCGCCACCACGATCATCAGTTCGATCAGGGTGAAACCTTGTTGTACTTTACGCATTTTAAATCTCCTTTAAATTGGGAATGTTCAACACGTTTCCTCCCGTGTCTGGCACTCATAGATGCAGGGGCTGTGCCAATCCTGGAAATTGCCGCGCAAAATCGCCAATAAATTCTTAACGCCCTGTTTCTGCGACTGTTTTTCTTTTCGAGCCGGAATCGCCCTGCTCCCCCGGCGCCCTCGCGCCCTGCCCCTGAACGGCACGGGCTGACGGTTTTCGTCACCCCGCCGGTCGCCCGCACCGGCGCGGAGGGCAAACAGCCGGACGTGAAAAAGGCCTGCATCGCTGCAAGCCTTGTTCGATGTGGTGGGCCCGCACGGACTTGAACCGTGGACCAAGGGATTATGAGTCCCCTGCTCTAACCAACTGAGCTACAGGCCCGAAAACTTGGCCGCCCCGCGGACCCTGGCGGGGCGGTGCGCTTACTGCTCGCCGCTGCCGACGAAGCTTTTGAGTTTTTCGGAACGGGTCGGGTGGCGCAGCTTGCGCAGGGCCTTGGCCTCGATCTGGCGAATCCGCTCGCGGGTCACGTCGAACTGCTTGCCGACTTCTTCCAGGGTGTGGTCGGTGTTCATTTCGATGCCGAAGCGCATCCGCAATACCTTGGCTTCGCGCGAGGTCAGGCTGTCCAGCACTTCGCGGGTGGCGAAGCGCAGGTTGGCGTAGATCGCCGAGTCGTCGGGCGACAGGGTGCTGGAATCCTCGATGAAGTCGCCCAGATGCGAATCCTCGTCGTCGCCGATCGGCGTTTCCATGGAAATCGGCTCCTTGGCGATTTTCATGATCTTGCGGATCTTGTCTTCCGGCATTTCCATCTTGATCGCCAGGGTCGCCGGATCGGGTTCGATGCCGGTTTCCTGCAGGATCTGGCGGCTGATGCGGTTCATCTTGTTGATGGTTTCGATCATGTGCACCGGGATGCGGATGGTGCGCGCCTGGTCGGCGATCGAGCGGGTGATCGCCTGGCGGATCCACCAGGTGGCGTAGGTCGAAAATTTGTAGCCGCGACGGTATTCGAACTTGTCCACGGCTTTCATCAAACCGATGTTGCCTTCCTGGATCAGGTCGAGGAACTGCAGGCCGCGGTTGGTGTATTTCTTGGCGATGGAGATCACCAGGCGCAGGTTGGCTTCGATCATCTCGCGCTTGGCACGGCGGGCCTTGGCTTCGCCGGTGGACATCTGCTTGTTGACGTCCTTCAGGTTCTTGATCGGCAGGCCGATCTGCTCCTGCATCGCGATGAGCGCTTCCTGATGCGCCTTGACTTCATACTGCACCTTGGAGAGCGTCGAGCAATACGCCTTCTTGGCGGCGATTTCCCGGTCCACCCAGGTCAGGTTGGTTTCGTTGCCGGGGAAGGTCTTGATGAAGTGCTGGCGCGGCATGCCCGAGCGGGCGATGCAGAACTCCATGATCTTGCGCTCGTGCGCGCGCACGTCTTCCACCGCGTTGCGGATTTTTTCACACAGGCTGTCGACCTGGCGCACCGAGAAGCGGAAAGCCATCAGCAGTTCGGTCACTTCGGACTGGGCCTTCATGTGCTGCGGGCTGCCGAGGCCATATTTAACCTGGGCGCTCTGCGCCTTTTTGAAGGCCTTGCGGATGAAGTCGAATTGCGTCAGCGACTCGGATTTGAGCTGCGCCAGGTTGGCGGCCGCGATCTTGGCGCTGGCCTCTTCGTCGTCATCCTCGTCGACTTCCTCCTCTTCTTCCTCGTCGGAGCTGTCTTCCTCGGTGGCCGCGGCTTCGGCTTCCATTTCAACGAAGCCGTCGATCAACTCGTCGATGCGCATCTCGTCTTTTTCGATCAGCGCCGCCATGTCCAGAATTTGCTGGATGGTGAGCGGGCACGACGAAATGGCCTGCACCATGTGGCGCAGCCCTTCCTCGATCCGCTTGGCGATCTCGATCTCGCCTTCGCGGGTGAGCAGGTCGACCGAACCCATTTCGCGCATGTACATGCGCACTGGGTCGGTGGTGCGGCCAAATTCGGAATCGACCGTGGTCAGCGCCTGTTCGGCTTCGGCGACCACATCCTCGTCGGCGACGGCGGGGGTGGCCTCCTGCATCAGCAGGGTTTCCGCATCCGGGGCTTCGTCGTAGACCTGGATGCCCATGTCGTTGATCATGCTGATGACGCCTTCGATCTGGTCGGCGTCCAGCACCTCGTCGGGCAGGTGGTCGTTGATTTCGGCGTAGGTCAGGAATCCGCGTTCCTTGCCCAGGATGATGAGGTTTTTAAGCTGGGTGCGGCGCGCCTCGGCTTCCACCGGCGTCAGCTCCTTCAGGGGCTGCTGCGTTTCGGCTTTTTTGGCGCTCCCGCCAGGTTTTCTTCCACGTACAGCCACAGGCATTTCTCCGCTCATGCTCCGCCCGCGCAAACCGCGCGCACGGAAAAAAGTCGTTCAAAAACCGGCAATTATACCGCAAACCGGGGTTTTGTCTCGGCGTTTCCGGAAAGCTAGGACCGTGCCAGCTCGGTCAATTCCTGACGCTCGCCGGCGCTCAGGCTGCCCAGCGGGCGCGAGGCCAGTTCCTGCCAGCGGCGGCGCTGCCAGTCGTCACGCAATTGTTTGACCGCGCCCTCGAATTCGGCGTTCCAGTCCCAGCTATCGTCTTTGTCGAGCAAATCCGTCATCAGTTCATCGACCAGGGATTCCAGCGTGCTTCCGCGCGCGGCCTCGGCCAGGGCGGGCAGACCGATCCGTCCGAGGTCGCGCAGCCAGGCCATCAGCTCGGTCATGCGCTCGCTCAGCGGGTCGTTCGCATCCACCCAGCAGGGGTCGATTTCGGCGATGCGCTGCGGATTCATCAACAGGGTGCGGGCCATGCTGCGCAAACGCGATGGCGCCGGGCGGCGCTGCGGGCGCGGCGGCGCCCGCCGGGCGGCGGCGGGCTTCAGCCCCATGCGGCTGAGTTCGTCGGCCTGCACATGCGCGAGCTCGGCGATTTGCCGCTGGATCAGGCTGGACAGCAGCGGCGCGCCGATCTTTTCAAGCAGCGGCCTGGCATCCTTGATCAGCGCGGCCTGGCCTTCCTGGGTATCGAGCCTGCGGCCACGCGAAAGTTCGCGCAGCAGAAATGCCGAGAGCGGCAGGGTGTCGGCATCCAGCAACTTCAAAAAGGCGGCCTGGCCGTGGGTGCGGATATAGCTGTCGGGGTCTTCGCCCTCGGGCAGGAACAGGAAGCTGACTTCCTTGCCGTCCTGCAGCGCTTCCAGCGAGTTTTCCAGCGCGCGCCAGGCGGCCTTGCGGCCGGCGTTGTCGCCGTCAAAGGCGTAAATCAGGCGGTCGGTGTGGCGCAGCAGGGTGCGCACGTGAACCGGCGTGGTGGCGGTGCCCAGCGCGGCGACGGCAAATTCCACCCCGTGTTGAGCCAGCGCGACCACATCCATATAGCCTTCGACCACGATGGCGCGGCCGGCGGCCTTGATCGCCGCGCGCGCCTCGAACAGGCCGTAAAGCTCGGAACCCTTGTGAAACAGCGGGGTTTCCGGCGAGTTGAGGTATTTCGGCTCGCCTTTGTCGAGCACCCGGCCGCCGAAGCCGACGATCTGGCCCTTGATGTTGCGGATGGGGAACATGATGCGGTCGCGGAAGCGGTCGTAGCGTCGATTGTCGCCATCGACGACCAGCCCCGAGGCCGCCAGCGCCTCCGCCGTGTAATCGGGAAAAACCTGCTTCAGCGGCGACCAGCCCTCGGGTGC
>JAUPLV010000136.1 GCA_030836725.1 Pseudomonadota bacterium
CGATTACACGAAGGAAATCTACCCGAAGCTGCGTGCGGCGGGCTGGAACGGCTACTGGATCGACGCCGCCTCGACACTCAGGATGAAGGACGAGGCCATCATCATTCTCGACCCGGTCAACGGCAACGTGATTCGCGACGGCATCGCCAGCGGGGTGAAAACCTATGTCGGCGGCAACTGCACGGTTTCGCTGATGCTGATGGCGATGGGTGGGCTGTTCGACGCCGGACTGGTGGAATGGGTGTCGCCGATGACCTACCAGGCGGCCTCGGGCGCCGGCGCGCGCAATATGCGCGAACTGATCCAGCAGATGGGCGCGGTGCATAGTGAAGTGAAGTCGCTGCTCGACGACCCGGCCTCGGCGATTCTTGAAATCGACCGCAAGGTGGCCGATTTCATCCGCTCCGACCGCTACCCTGTCGACGCCTGGCCGGTGCCGCTGGCCGGCAACCTGATTCCCTGGATCGACGTCGCGCTGGAGTCCGGCCAGTCCAAGGAAGAGTGGAAGGCGCAGGTCGAGGCCAACAAGATCATGCGCCGCAGCGACAAGCCGATTCCCATCGACGGACTGTGCGTGCGCGTCGGCGCGATGCGCTGCCATTCGCAGGCGCTCACCATCAAGCTGACCAGGGATGTGCCGCTGGCCGACATCCACGGCCTGATCGCCGCCCACAACCAGTGGGTGAAGGTGGTGCCGAACGACCGCGACATCACCATGCGCGAACTCACCCCGGCGGCGGTGACCGGCACGCTTACCGTACCGATCGGCCGCATGCGCAAGCTCAACATGGGGCCCGAGTACCTGACCGCGTTCACGGTTGGGGATCAGTTGTTGTGGGGCGCCGCGGAGCCGCTGCGCCGTATGCTGCGGATCCTGCTGGAAGCCCGACCGGACAAGGCTTGATAGTGGCAAATCCAGAGCTGGTGCGATTAATGCATTAAAGATTGCGTCCGCCGAGCCGTCAATAGTGGCGTCAAGGATTTAACAGCTCCGTTGCGCGGGGCGATTAGGGAGATACGGGATGAAATTGAAGCGCTTCACCACCCAACTGGTGGCCGCAGGCTTGATTGCCGTGCCGCTGATGGCGCATGCCGCCGGGTTGGGCAAGCTGTCAGTCACTTCAGCGCTGGGTCAGCCGCTCGCAGCAGAGATCGAATTGTTCGCGGCGGACAAGGCCGAACTGGACAGTCTGTCGGCCACCATCGCATCCGATCAGGCGTTTCGCGACGCGCGCGTCGATTTTGCTCCGGTGCTTTCATCCCTGCGTTTTACGGTCGAGAAAAAGCCCGATGGCAAGGCGGTGCTGAAACTCACCTCCAGCCGCCCGGTCAACGACCCCTTCATCGATATGCTGGTCGAACTCAGCTGGGCTTCGGGGCGATTGGTGCGCGAATACACCATGCTGCTTGATCCGCCCGGGATGGCTGCGCCACAAACAATCGCCCCGGTGGCTGCAATGACGCCGGCTCTCGTTGTCAAGCCGAAACCCGCTCCCGTGCCGGAGCCTGCCGCTCCCGCATCGACCTCTTCCGCTCCGGCAGCCGCCGTTCAAGCCCCCGTGAAACCGGCAGCCGCCGAACCCGCAGCCCCGCTTTCGGCGGAACCGGCCAAGAGAGCGCCTGCCCCCGCTGCGGTCGTGATCGATCGCGTGATCGTCAAGCGGGGCGATACCTTGATGGGTATCGCCAACCGTGTGCGTACCGAAGGCGTGAGCCTGGAGCAGACGCTGCTGGGGCTGTATCGTGAAAATTCCCGTGCCTTCGAAGGCAACATGAACCGTCTGAAGGCGGGTAAAACCCTGACGGTTCCGTCAGCCGATGCGGTGGCCGCCATTCCGCGCAAGGAAGCGGCGCGTGAACTCAGGCTGCAGGCGGACGACTGGCGCGCCTATCGTCAGAAGCTGGCCGGCGCCGTCAGCGCCGCCCCTGCGGAGCGGACAGCCTCAGGGCAGGCCGGTTCCGATCAGGCTGCCAGCGGCAAGATCACGCCAAAGGTGGAAGATCGCGCCAAGGCCGCGCCAGGGGACCAGAAGGATGTGCTGAAGCTATCCAAGGTCACGCCGCCCGCGGATGCTACGGGCAAGGCGAATGAAATCCGTGCCCTGCAGGAAAAATTGCGCGCACGGGAAGAGGATGCCATCGCCCACGCCAAAGCGCAGCAGGAATCCAGCCAGCGTGTGGCGATGCTTGAAAAACAGATTCAGGACATGCGGAAACTGGTCGACTTGAAGGAAAAGGCGCAGGCGGAAGCGGATGCTGCCGCCGCCAAGACCGCTGCTGCCCCCACGCCTGAACCTGTGCCTGAACCCGCTCCTGCACCTGAGCCTGCACCTGAGCCTGCACCCGCGCCTGAACCCGAGCCCGCACCCGCTGCAAGCGCACCGGCGCCGGTTCCCGTCGTGCCGGTGACCAAGGTGCCGCAGCCCGCTCCTGCGCCATCTGAAAACTGGTATGCCCCGCTGCTTTCCAATCCGCTCTACTGGGGCGGCGGTCTGGCCGCGCTGGGGCTCGGAGGGGTGCTCTGGTGGATGATGGCGGGCGGAGGCCGTCGCCGCAAAACCGTGGGCGCCAATCTGGATACGGGCGCCTCAACCGAGGGCGAATCGCGTCCTGCCGCGGTTGCGGGTGAACCGCAAGGCGGCATGGTTAACATCAATACGGGCGATTCTTCCTTCCTCACCGATTTCAGCCAGGCAGGCTTGGGCAACATCGACACCCACGACGTCGATCCGATTGCGGAAGCCGAGGTGTACATGGCCTATGGCCGTGATGCCCAGGCAGAGGAAATCCTCAAGGAAGCCATCAGCAAAGCCCCGGATCGCCATGAAATCCGCGTCAAACTGCTGGAAATCTATGCGGCGCAGGGCAATGCCGCGGCGTTTGAATCCGCCGCCGGCGAACTCTTCGCGGCGCTTGGCGGCAAGTCGAGCCCGATGTGGGACAAGGCCTGCGAAATGGGCCTCGGCATCGACCCGACCAACCCATTGTACGGCGGCGTGCAATCGAGTGCCGCTCCTGCAGCGGCCGCTGCAACCGTTGAGGCCACCTCGAAAATTGTGGGCGGCGCGGTGATGTTTGAAAACGAATTCAAACCCGAAGCCGTTGCAGCGGCAAAACCAGCCGCCCCGATTCCTGCCGAGCCGGAGATCAAGGCCGCGAAGGCCGAGGCGCCGCTGGAATTCGATCCCATGGATAACCTGCTCAGTTTCGATACCCCGGCCACGGCCGTGACCAAGGCCGAGACAGGCTATGTGGAGATGGACACGCAGGACCTTAATTTCGACTTGCCGCCACCGGCTGCGACCCAACCCGAGACAGGTTATTTGGAGATGGACACGCAGGGCCTCAGTTTCGATCTTCCCGATCTGAATTTGCCGTCAGCGGATGACACGCTGAAACACGACGTGGGTCTTGAAAAAGATAATGGCCCGGACAGCACCTTCGACTTCGGCAGTTTCGATCTCGATATGGGCGATGTCGACGGCAACGAGTCCGACGAAGTCGGAACCAAGCTCGACCTTGCCCGTGCCTATGTGGAAATGGGCGACCAGGAAGGTGCGCGCGAGATCCTCAACGAAGTGCTGGCTGAAGGCAACGACAAGCAGAAGTCCGATGCGAAAGGCATATTGAGCTCATTTGGCTAAATGTCCGCATCCGGTCGCCCGCATCCTGTTGTGGTGCGGGTGGGCAGTGGTGGTGGAGCGTGCTGCCTTTTCCCTTTTTCCCGTTCTGGCCGTCGCTGCAGCGACGGCCTTTCTGTTTGCGCCGATCCGCCAGGAAGGCTGGCGCTTGCTGCGCCGCACCCGCTGGCTGATGGCGGTGCTGCTGCTTTCCTATGCCTATGCCTTGCCGGGCGCCGCGCTGTGGCCTGAACTCGGCTGGGCCAGCCCGGGCATCGAAGGTCTGCAGCAGGGCGCGCTGCGCGCAGGCCGGCTGGCGCTGATGCTGGCCGGGCTGGCGGCGCTGCTTGCCCGCACCCCGCGTTCGCGGCTGATTTACGGGCTGTACGCACTGGTCAGACCGTTGACCTGGCTGGGTTTCGACCGCCGCGCCTTTGTGGTCCGACTGGGGCTCACACTCGACTATGCCGAGCATGCGCCAAAGCCCGTGCGCTGGCTGGATGCACTGCGCGCCCCGCTGCCGGACGATGCCACGCCCGCCGTTTACACCCTGCAAACCGAGCGCTGGCAAGTCTGCGACAGCGCCGTCATACTTGCGGGCCTGCTGGCGGCGATAAGCTTGCTGGCATGGGACCGGGTTGGCATGGGGCTGTTCTGAATGAGGCTCATCTGAATGAGGATCGTATTGGGTCTGGAATATTGCGGCGCCGGTTTTTGCGGCTGGCAGTCGCAGTCGTCCGGCTGCGGTGTGCAGGATGCGCTGGAAGCCGCGGTATCGGCGATTGCGGATCAGAAAATCGTCGTCAATGCGGCAGGGCGCACCGATACCGGCGTGCACGCGGCATTTCAGGTCGCCCACTTCGATACCGCCGCGAAGCGCCCGTCGACCGCCTGGGTGCGCGGCGTCAACAGCCATCTTCCGGCAGGCGTGGCGGTGCTGTGGGCGCGAGAGGTCGGCGAGGAATTTCATGCACGCTTTGCCGCCATACAACGCGGGTATCGATACGTGCTGCTGAATCACCCGGTGCGGCCGGGACTCAACAGCGGGCTGGTAGGCTGGCACCACCGCCCGCTCGATGCCGCCGCGATGAATCTGGCCGCCGGGCAACTGATCGGCCGGCACGATTTTTCCGCGTTCCGGGCGGCGGAGTGCCAGGCCAAGTCGCCGGTCAAGGAGCTTCGCCTGGCGCATGTCGAGCGGCGCGGCGATTATCTTTTGTGCGACTTCCGCGCCGATGGATTTCTTCATCACATGGTGCGCAACCTCATGGGCTGCCTGGTCCAGGTCGGCACCGGCGTCCGATCGCCGGCGTGGACGCGCGAGATTCTCGAGAGCCGCGACCGCACGCTGGCCGCCCCCACCTTCGACGCCGCCGGGCTGTATCTCACCCACATCCGGTATCCTGCGCACTTTGCCCTGCCGGAAAGCTCTGAACGATGGCTGTTCGCGTAAAAATCTGCGGCATCACCCGGCAGCAGGATCTGCATGACGCCTGCGCGGCCGGAGCAGATGCGCTGGGTTTCGTGTTCTACGAAAAAAGCCCGCGCAACGTCTCGGCTGGGTCCGCAGCCGAACTGGTGCGCGCATTGCCGCCCTTCGTGCAGTCGGTCGGGCTGTTCGTCAATGCCGGCCCGACGTTCATCGAAGCGGTATTGAAGGCGGTTCCGCTCGACCTGCTGCAGTTTCACGGCGACGAGACGCCGGCCGACTGCGCGCGCTTCGGGCGGCCCTATATCAAGGCGGTACGCGTGAATCAGGACACGGATTTGCTAAAATGCGCGGCTGACTTTTCCGGCGCCCGCGGCCTGCTGCTCGACGCCTGGGTTCCGGGCGTGCCGGGCGGCACCGGCGAACGCTTCGACTGGAACCTGATTCCGGCGGGCCTGCCCAAACCGGTCATCCTGTCGGGCGGGCTCGCGCCCGACAACGTCGCCGAGGCGGTACAGCGCGTGCGCCCTTGGGCGGTCGATGTGTCCTCTGGCGTGGAAGTCTCGAAAGGCATCAAGGACGCGCACAAGATTGCGCAA
>JAUPLV010000137.1 GCA_030836725.1 Pseudomonadota bacterium
CAGCACGTTGATGACAGCCTGCTCCATGCGCGTCACCAGTTCACGGATGCCGTAGCCGCGACGGCGCAAATCGACCAGCACATAGACCACCACCTGACCCGGCCCGTGATAGGTGATCTGACCGCCACGGTCGATCTGCACGACGGGAATGTCGGTTTCGGCGATCAGGTGCTCGGGCTTGCCGGCCTGTCCCTGGGTATAGACCGGCGGATGCTCCAGCAGCCACAGTTCATCCGGGGTGTCGGGCGTGCGCCGCGCGGTGAAATCCCGCATCGCCCGCCAGGTCGGCTCGTATTCGACCCGCCCCAGGGTCCGGACAATCGCCGCGTCCCCCCGATCCCTGAATCCCGATCCCTGATCCCTGATCCCTGACTCCTGATCCCCGGCAATCACAGCGCCATCTTCACCCACGGATGCGCCGTGATCTCGCGATACAGCGCATCGAGTTGCGCCTTCGAAGTGGCGCGCACCACGCAGGTCACCGACAGGTAGTTGCCGCCACTGGACGCCCGCATTTCCACGGTTTCGGCCCTGAAATCCGGCGCATGGCGCAGCACCAGATCGACCATGGCCTGCGCGAAATCGTCGCGCCGCTCGCCCATGATCTTGACCGGAAAGTCGGTAGGAAATTGCAGCAGGGTTTCTTCTTCGCTCATGCGCGCATCACCTGGTGTTTGAAGGTTTGATAGAGGGCGTCCATCCGCTGCGCCAGCGGCCCCGGCACGCCGGCGCCGACCGGGGCCCCATCGAGTTTCACGATGGCCATGATTTCCTTCGTGGACGAGGTCATCCACAGTTCGTCGGCGGCGCGCACCTCGGCTTCGGAAATCGCCCGCACCTGGCGGGGAATCCCAAGTGTATCGGCGAGTTCGAGCACCACGTCGTAGGTGATGCCCGCGAGCATCAGGCTGGATGGCGGCGGCGCCAGCAGCACGCCGTCTTTCACCACGAAAATATTGCTCGCCGCCCCCTCGGTCAGAAAACCGTCGCGCAGCATCACGGTTTCGGCGCAGTCGGCATCGACCGCCTGCTGGCGCAGCAGGATGTTGGGCAGAAGTGAAATGGCCTTGATGTTGCAGCGCAGCCAGCGATTGTCAGCGGCGGTGACGGCGCAGACGCCCGCCGCCTTTTGTTCGGGGGGCGCGGTCGCCAGCGGCTGTGAAAACATGAACACCGTCGGTGGCACGCCCCGCGGAAAGGCATGATCGCGCGGCGGCTGTCCTTGAATAGGCGTGCCGCGGGTGACCTGGATGTAGAGCGACTGGTCGGCGAAGTCCTGCAGTTCGATCAGGCGCAGGATCAGGTCGCGCCATTCGGCCATCCCGTGCGGATTGTCCAGGCGAATGCCGTCGAGGCTGCCCTGCAGGCGGCGCAGGTGCTCGTCGAGCCGGAACGGCTTCTTCGAATAAACCGGCACCAGTTCGTAGATGCCGTCGCCGAAGACAAAGCCGCGATCGAGCGCCGAAATCTTCGCTTCGGCAAGTGGCAGGAACTGGCCGTTAAGGTAGGCGCTCATTTGGCGAAGTACAGCCGGATCGAATCCCAGCCGCGTCCAAAAATGCCGGCCACGGAAACGTCATGCAGCGCAACCAGCGGGTGATCGCCGAGCGGCTTGCCGTCCAGGGTCAGCCGCAAGGTGCCCAGGCGCTGCCCCTTGCGGATCGGGGCGACGATCGGCTGCCGGGTGACGACTTCGGCCTTGACGCGCGGCGCGCTGCCGCGGGGCGTCAACAAATGGAAATCCTGTGCGAACCCGATGCCCACCGATGCCCGCGCGCCCCGATACAAACTCAACACCTTGACCGGCTGCTGCGCTCGGTACAGCAGCACGCTCTCGAAATTCTCGAAGCCGTAATTCAAAAGCTTCAGGGCGTCCTGGGTGCGCTGCGCATCGGAGTGCGCGCCCAGCACCACCGCGACACGGCGCTGATCGCCACGCCGGGCCGATGCCGCCGTGCAGAAGCCGGCCTGTACGGTGCGCCCGACCTTCATGCCATCCACCGTGCTGTCGCGCCACAGCAGCCGGTTGCCGCTGTAATAGGCGATGCCCTCGATGTCGAGCTCCTTCTGCTTGAAAAATGCCTGCCGGTCGGGAAAATCACGCAGCAGCGCACGTGCCAGCAGTGCAAGGTCGCGCGCGCTGGCCGCGTGTCCGGGCTGGTCAAGCCCGGTGGCATTCATGAAACGGGTTTTGTTCATGCCAAGGCGACGGGCCTCGCGATTCATCCGCTCGACGAACGCCGCTTCGCTGCCATCGGCCCCCGTCACCAGCGTCAGGGCGGCGTCGCTCGCCGACTGCAGCAGCATCGCCTGGATCAAGATGTCGACGCTGACCTTGTCGCCCGCCTTGAGGAAAATCCGCGCACCGTCCGACTGGGTCGCGGCCTCCGGCACCGTCAGTTCATCGGACAGGCTCAACTTGTTCTTCCGGATATCGCCGAACAGCACATACGCGGTCATCAATTGGGTCAGCGAAGCCGGCGCCATCGGCAGATCGGCCTGATGCGAGGCCAGCTCAAGGCCGCTGACCTGGTCGATCAACACCCAGGCGCGCCCCGAAATGCCCGCGGGAGTCGCCCATGCCGAAGCGGAAAACAGGAGCGCCAGCCCCAACCAGAAAAATTTCATTCCAGTCCTTTTAAATCGATCGGTCTGAGCAGGACCGCATTCAGCGCCAGGCGTTCCCGCACCCGCTCGCGATCCGCGTGCGCCATCTCGTCGGATGAATAGGGCCCGAGCTGGACGCGATGCAGGTTTCCATTCAGCACTACACGCGTCCGGCCATCTTCCAGTTGCAGTTCATGCATCAGCCGTTCGCGCAGCTGGCGCGCGTTGTCCGCGCTTGAAAATGCGCCAACCTGCAGGTAGATGCCGGTCGACAGCGTCTGGCCCGGTGCGTCGGGGGCGGAGGGGTCGAGGCTTTCCACCCTGACGCGGGTGCTGCCCTGCGCGATGTAACCCAGTTTGTAGGCCGCCGTGTAGGACAGATCGATGATGCGCTTGCCGTTGAACGGCCCGCGGTCGTTGATGCGCACCACCACCGACTTTCCATTGTTGAGGGCAGTGACCCGCGCATAGCTCGGGATCGGCAGGGTGGGATGGGCCGCCGTCATCGCGTACATGTCGTACAGTTCGCCGGAAGCGGTTTTTTTTCCGTGGAAGCGGCGCCCATACCACGATGCCAGACCTTCCTCGCGATAGCCGCGCGATTCGGTCTGCGGAGCGTAGGTGTTGCCCAGCGCGACATAGGCGCGGTTGGCGAAGCGGTGCAGCGGCTCGGCGCGCGGCACGGCATCGGGAACGGCTTCAAGATTCGGCGGCGGATTGGCCTCCGGACCGTCGTCGAGATAATAGCCGCCGCTTTTCGCCGTCGCGGCAGGGGGCGGTTTTTTTGCGGCGACGTAAGAATTGCCGCCGCACCCGGACAGCGCCAGGACAATCGCGGCAACACCCGGCATCAGGAACGTTTTCATGGTGGAATTTTAACGCCTCATGATTTGTTGAGCTGGCGATGCGTCGCCACGCTCATCACAATGCCCATGCCGAGCAGCAATGTTATGAGCGCTGTTCCACCATAGCTCATCAGCGGCAGCGGCACGCCCACCACCGGCAGAATGCCCGACACCATGCCCATGTTGACAAACGCATAGGTGAACAGATTGAGGCTCAGCGTGGCCGCCATCAACCGCCCGAACAGGGTGGGCGCGCGCGCGGCAATGATCAGGCAGCGTGCAACGATGGCCAGATAGAGCCCGACCAGCAGAATCGCGCCGAGGTAGCCGAATTCCTCGCCGAACACGGCGAAAATAAAATCGGTCGTCCGCTCGGGAATGAAGTCGAGTTGGCTCTGCGTCCCTTCCATCCAGCCCTTGCCGAAGAAACCGCCCGATCCGATCGCGATGGTGGACTGGGTGATGTGGTAACCGGCGCCGAGCGGGTCGGCAGCGGGATCGAAAAGAGTCAGCACGCGACGCTGCTGGTACTCGTGCAGCAATCCCCACACCACCGGCAAACTCACCGCACCAAGGGCGGCGCCCCCGAAAATGGCCTTCCACGGCAAGCCTGCGAAAAACAACAGGTAGAAACCCGAGGCGCCGATCATCAGCGCGGTGCCCAGATCGGGCTGGCGCAGGATCAGCAGAAACGGCACCAGCAGTAGCGCGGCGCCCGTCAGATAATGTTTCGCGCGCAGCACCGCCTCGTTATGCTGGAAATACCAGGCGAGCATCAGCGGCAATCCCAGCTTCAGCAATTCCGACGGCTGGAATACCATCACACCCAGGTTCAGCCAGCGCCGCGAGCCATTGCGAACCTCGCCGAACAGCGCCACCCCGATCAGCAGCACCACCCCGGCCACATAAAGCAGCGGCCCCGCCCTGGACAAGAGGTGCGGCGGCACATTGGCCATCACCACCATCACCCCCAGCGCCAGGCCGATGTTGATCAGATGACCGCTGATTCGCGCCGGGCTTTGCCCCGCGGCGCTGGCCACCACCGCAACGCTGATGCCCAGCAGCAGCAGTACCAGGGTCAGCAGAATGCCGTCCAGATGGCTGAGCCTGCGCACGATCCAGTGGCTAATCCGCGGCATTGCCATCCTCCAGCTTCATGCTTCCGGGACGTTTCCCGGTAAGGTAATAATCGAACACGGCGCGGGCGATCGGCGCCGCGGTGCCGCTGCCCGAGCCGCCATTTTCCACCATCACCGCCACCGCGATGGTGGGATTCTCGGTCGGCGCGTAGGCGATGAACAAGGCATGATCGCGATGCTCGCGAGCCAGCCGGCTGGCATCGTAGCGGGCGCCCTGCTTGATGCCGACCACCTGCGCGGTGCCGGTCTTGCCGGCGATGGTGTACGAAGCCCCGGCAGCCGAGGCGGCGGCAGTGCCGCCCGGGCGCATCACATCCATCATGCCCTGGCGCACCAATTCAAGATGCGCCGGCGCGATCGAAATCTGCGTGCGCCTACCCGCGGCGTGGGGTTGCCAGGCTTGTCCGAGCGGGTCGCGTACCGCTTCCACCAGGCGCGGCTCGATCCGCTTTCCGCCATTGGCCAGCATGGCGGTCGCCGCCGCCAGCTGCAGCGGCGTGGTCAGGTGATAGCCCTGGCCGATACCCGCGATCACCGTCTCGCCCAGATACCAGGGCTTGTTCCAGCGGCGCTTCTTCCAGTCGCGCGAAGGCAGCAGGCCGGACGATTCACCGTCCAGGTCGATGCCGGTTTTCTCACCCAGGCCGAACTGCGCCAGATAGTCATGCATCCGGTCGATGCCCATGTCGACGGCCAGCCTGTAGTAGTACGTGTCGCATGACTGCGAAATCGAGCGGCGCAAATCGACCGTGCCATGCCCTCCGCGCTTCCAGTCGCGGTACTGATGACTGCTGTTGGGCAGGCTGAAATAACCGGGATCGGAAATGCTGTCCGACGCCTTGCGCAATCCCAGCTCCAGCCCGGCCAGCGCCATGAAGGGTTTGATCGTCGAGCCCGGCGGATAGATTCCGCGCAGGACCCGGTTGACCATCGGCCGCTCGGGCGATTCGTTGAGCGCCTTCCAGGCTTCCGGGTCGATGCCGTCGACGAACAGGTTGGGGTCGAATCCGGGTTTGCTAACCAGCGCCAGCACCCCGCCGGTGTTGGG
>JAUPLV010000036.1 GCA_030836725.1 Pseudomonadota bacterium
ATCGCGGCTAAAGCCGCTCCCACAGGGGGTGGCGCCCGCATCGGCATCAATGCATTTCACCCTCTCCACTCAAGGGAGAGGGGGGCTAAAAGCAATGCCAAACTGGCTAATGAGCAATATCGGTTTAACGTTAACAGTGCATGTCATGAGCGAGAACAGCCTGGGGATAAATGTGAAGGCGCGGTCATTATTTCGGAGTGTGTGGAATTGGCTGGGCGCCACCCTGGTCAGGCCGCATGCTGTCGAAACGGATGAAAAGCCGGCCTCTCTGGATTTTGAAAAAATCTACGAGAACAATCTGTTCCTGGGCACGGAGTCACGCTCCGGCAAGGGATCCAGCCTTTTCCAGACCCGTATCATTCGTGAAGAAATCCCCAAACTGCTGGATGAGTTAAAGGTCGAACACGTGCTCGATGTTCCTTGCGGCGACTGGAACTGGATGCGTCATGTAAACCTTTCCGGCGTCCGGTACACGGGCGGCGACATCGTTCGGGATATTGTCGACAGGAACAACAGTTCCTTCGGGAAGGAGAACCGCAGGTTTGAGTACATGGATATCATTTCGGGACCTTTGCCCCAAGCCGACTTGATACTCTGTCGGGATTGCCTGGTGCACCTGAGCTTTGGCGATGGACTGGCTGCGCTCGATCGGTTCCGGAAGAGCGGGGCGAAATGGCTGCTCACCACCACCTTTACCGACCGGGACGGCAACGCGGAACTTTGTGAAGGCCTTATCTGGCGGCCGCTTAATCTTGAGAAGCCCCCATACAATTTGCCAAAAGCAGAGCGGTACATCAATGAAGGCTGCACAGAGGACGACGGCATGTTCGGCGATAAGTGCCTGGGTTTGTGGAAGCTGCATTAATGCTGTCCACCGGTTCTTCACATGACGACAGCGGGGTACTCAAGCCGGTACAACTGCATGTGGTCCACGATCTTGGCGGCGGCATTGCGCGCTGGTGCGCGGATTACTGCCGGGCAGACGACCGGCGCGTCAATCTGGTCCTGAAACCCTACAGCCGAAGCGCCGCGATGGCCGAAGGGCTGATGCTGTTTGCAGGCGTGGAGGATGCCGAGCCGCTGGGTTTCTGGTTATTCGAATCGCCGATTGCGGCGACTGCCGATACCCATCCCGAGTATCGGCGCGTGCTGACGGATATCCTGCACGATTTCGGGATCGACGCGATCCTGGTTTCGTCGTTGATCGGCCATTCGCTGGATGCGCTGGATAGCGGCTTGCCGACGGTTCTGGTCCAGCACGATTTTTATCCCTATTGCCCTGCGATCCACATCTACTACAACGGCGTTTGCCAGAGCTGCGATGCGGAGCGCCTGACCCGGTGCGCCGAGCATAATCCGTCGTTCAATCCCGCGCATCGGTTCTTTCCGGCGGAGGCGCGGCTGCGGGTCCGCGAGCGATTCATCGATCTGGTCGAGCGCAGGAACCTGACACTCGTTGTGCCAAGCCAGTCGGCCCGGGCGCACTTCAGCCGGCTGTTGCCGAAGATCGATTCCGCGCGCTTCGTGACGATTCCGCATGGACATCTCGCCAGGCTGCCGCACATCCCCTATCCCGGCAGTGATGCGCACGACAAGCTGCGTGTCGTGGTGCTGGGCATGCTGTCGGTGAGCAAGGGCGTGAATCTGCTGCTGGAAGGGCTGGGGCCCCTGCTCGAGTTTGCCGAGGTGCATCTGGTCGGCGCGCGGGAGATGGGCGCGTTGTTCGAAGGCCGGCCGGGTGTGCATGTCGTCAGCGAATACTCGTTGGACGACCTGCCGGGAATCCTGTCCGCGATCCAGCCGGACGCGGCGCTGCTGCTCAGCGTCGTTCCCGAGACCTTCAGCTATACCCTGAGCGAGCTGTTCATGCTCGGGATCCCGCCGGTCGCGACAAATCTCGGCGGCTTTGCCGAGCGCATTTCACCCGGAGCGACGGGTTATCTGTTCGAGCCGAGCGTGGACGGAATGCTGTCCTGTCTCCGCGATATTCATGCGAACAGGGAGGGGCTGCGGCGCATTCGCGCGCAGCTGTTAACGATCGAGATGCGGTCGGCAAAGGAAATGCTGGCCGACTACCATCGCCTTTTGCCGCTTCCGGACGGGCGGAGCGACCCGGCATGGCTGCATCGGAAGCGGGCGTCCGGGTCGCCAGAGGACGTTCGGATCGCCCAGGCGCTGGCGCTTTCCGGGCAATGGAAGGAAATCCGGAATTTGCGCGCGACGGTGGAGATGAAGTCGGCCCGGCTGGACGCGTGTTTTCGCGAAACGGACGATGTGCAATCCCGCCTTGCCGATCTTGGGCGCGCGCTTCAGGAAACCCGGCAGGCTTTGGCCTTGCGCGATGCGGAGATCATCGCCCTGCATGAATCGACAAGCTGGCGGGTGACGGGGCCTCTGCGCCGGGGGATGATCCTGGCGCGCTGCCTGCGTCCCGTTCTGCGCCAGCCATCGGATGCGCCTGCCTGGCTGCGCGCGCTGTCGCGGGCTTGGCAGAGCGACGGGATCGGCGGCGTGAAACGAGCCTTGCTGCAATGGCCCGGACACGAACAAGGTGCAGTCAGGACAGAACCCAACCCTATCGTGGAGGCCGCTGCCGAGCCCTCCGCGGAGAGTTGGCAGCAGCAGGCTTTCCGGCATTACCGTGCGTCGATGAGCGATGACATCAGGGCGGCGATCGCGACGCGCATTCAGGCAATGGACTCGCCGCCGCTGATCTCGATTCTGGTGCCGGCCTACAACACACCGGAGCCCATGCTTCGGGAAATGCTGGATTCGGTTTGCGCGCAGCTTTACCCGCACTGGCAGCTGTGCATCGCGGACGACGGCTCCAGCGAACCCCATGTGCGGGCTGTGCTTGAAGCCCATGCGGCGCGCGACGCGCGCATCCGCCTGGATTTCGCCACGGAAAACGGGGGCGTGTCGCGTGCCACCAACCGCGCGCTGGCGATGGCCGAGGGCGATTTCGTCGTGCTGCTCGACCATGACGACATGCTGGAAGAGCAGGCGCTGTTCCGGGTGGCCGAGGCCGTGCTGGCGGGCGATCCGGATATGCTCTATTCGGACGAGGTGCTGGTGGGAGAAGATGGCGAGACGGTGCGGCACTTCATCTTCCGGCCCATGTTTTCGCCGGAGTATCTGCGCTCGCATCCCTATATCGTCCACCTGATCGGGTTCAGGCCGAGCCTGCTCCGGGAGTTGGGCGGCCTGGACGAGAATTTGCGCATTTCCCAGGATTACGACCTGATTTTGCGTGCCAGCGAGCGGGCGGAAAGAATCGTGCACGTCCCGGAAATGCTCTACCGCTGGCGCATCCATGGCGGTTCGGCAGGCCATGAAATGATCGGGCGGGTCATGGAGACTTCCAGAACGATCCTGCAACGGCACCTTCATCGCTGCGGCGAGGAGGGCAGGGTGACCGACGGCCCGAGTTTCAATTTCTTCGATGTGCGCTACCCCCTCGATCCGGCGCTGAAGGTGGCGATTCTCATTCCGACGAAAAACCATGGCGAACTGGTGCGGGCCTGCATCGAAAGCATCGAGCGAACGGCCGGCGATGTCCGCCATGAGATCGTGCTGATCGACCATGAGTCCGACGATCCGGCCTCGCTCGCCTATTTCGACAGCCTGCGCTCGCGTATAACGCTGTTGCGCTACAGCGGGCCGTTCAACTTCGCCGCCATCAACAACTGGGCGGTTGGGCAACTGGATGGCGGCCACACGCACTATTTGTTCTGCAACAATGACATCGAGGCTATCGAAACGGGCTGGCTGGGGCGAATGCTGGAGTTGGGGCAGAAGCCGGATGTCGGCATCGTCGGCGCGAAGCTGTATTACCCGGATCGCAGGACGATCCAGCACGCGGGGGTGGTGGTGGCCTGCTGCGGCGTGGCGGAAAACCTCGGGCGCTTCCGGGTGGTGTCCGACGTTCCTCTCGATCTGGGCTATAGCGGTTCGCTGATCTGCAACCGCGAGGTGTCGGCGGTGACCGCCGCCTGCATGTTGATTCGCGGAACCGTGTTCGAGAGCATCGGCGGCTTCGACGAAGCCATCGCCGTGGGCTATGGGGATGTGGATCTGTGTCTGAGGGCAGGCGGGCAGGGTTATCGCACGCTGTTCTGCGCGCATGCGGAATTGCTGCACCATGAATCGTTTACCCGCGGCCGTGGACAGGAAGCCCCGCACCCCGAAGACAGCGCGCGTTTCCTGGCGAAATGGAAGGCGCTGTTCGAGACAGGCGATCCCTATTTCAACCCGAACCTGTCTCCGCATAGCCCGAACTGGCAGGTGGCCGATCCGCTGTCGTTCAGGCTGGATATCCGGCGGCGGATATTTAACCGGGCGCCGGGGTCGGATTCGAGTCCGCAATGGCAGGAATGATGGCCGCGTTGATGCATGCGCCGAGAAAGCTTCTTCAGCGTCGGCATGTATTCGCCGAATATTTGTTTTGGCTCTTTCATCGTTTTTGTTGGTGTTGGCCAGCGCCGTGGGAGCGGCGCCCCGGGAGGCAGCCCCCTCCTGTGGGAGCGGCTTCAGCCGCGATGCGCCGCAAGGCGCGAAGGCCAATGCTTGCCGGGACTTCGCCGTGCCAACTTTGCGGGCTGCCGCCCGCATCGCGGCTGAAGCCGCTCCCACAGCGGCGCCTGCGAAGGGTAGGGACTTCATTAGAGGAGGCGAGACATGACTTCAACAACCAACAGTGACTTAGCTTTTTTTTTTGACTTGTGCGTAATTGATGTCCGATGAATACCGTATCGCGTAACGAGCCCTGCCCCTGCGGCAGCGGCAAGCGTTACAAGCATTGCTGTGGAGCCGTTGGCCTGGCCGCGCCCGAACAAGCCCTGTCCAGGCCGGCGCCGCAACCAGCCGACCCGCTTTCCGACCTGATGCAACAGGCGTTGCGGCAGCAGATCGCTGGCGAGCTCGAGGAGGCCGATAGGCTGTATGGCCGCGCACTGGAGCTAGAGCCGCTCAACTTCGACGCACTGCACATGCAGGGCGTGGTGGCCTATCAGCGCAAGCAATACGTGCGCGCCGATGCATTGCTGCGCGCCGCGCTCAAGTTGGCGCCGGATTCGCAAGCCGCGCGATTCAATCTTGATCTCGTCGCACGGGAATTCGAAGTCGAAAACGAATTCTGCAAATACATGTTGCCGCATCTGGCCGACCGTTGTCGCGGCGTTCCGCCCCGGCTGCCGTCCGACCTGACGGTGAATTTCCTGTTCGATCCGGATGGGATGCGCGACGCGCTCGCGCCGTGTCTGCCGCTATTGCGGGAGATCGCGGCGGGCTATCGGGATTCGGTATGGTGGTACGGCGGCGGCAAGGACGGCGTCCCGGCTACGGGGCCGGAACTGCGCCGCCTGGACGATGCGCCGGCGGCGGGGCATTGGGTCGTGGTCGGCACGCATTTCAGGCTGCCGGAGCGGATCGTGCCGGAACGTTTCCAGCACATCACGCTTCTGTGCGACGCCCCCGCCTATTGTGAAATCGCCGATCGCATCGAGGCCCTGAACTCCTCCGGCGACCGCCCCCTATCCTTGTGGTTTGCGAACGAGACGCTGCGAACCCGCTGCAAGCTGCCTGGCATCGTTTTGGCCGACGCGCTTCAATCATGACCGATCACCTTGATTCCATGGCCGCCATCGACACGATTCACCTCGTCGGCATCGTCGATCACGCGCTGGCTTCAGGCAGCCCGCCGGATGCCGACTCGGTCGAGGCGCGCATGCGCGAGCTTGCGCTGGACGGGCTATGCCACCTGATCGACTGGCATCCCGACACGCCGATTCCCATGATGCGTCCCTGGGGCGCGGCCAGGCAGATGGTTTGCTGGCGTGTGCCGCCGCTCTCGGGCGCGCGTGCGGACGGTTTCACGACGGAGCAGACTTTGCCGCTGTTCGAGCGCTTGTCGTGGAGCCTCGCGGACAACCCGGTTCGCCTGGGCGGACGCCCGCTCTTCGCGGTATTCCAGCTCGATGCGCTTGCCGATCCGGCCGCCTGCGCGTCAGCCTGGAGAGCGCAGGCGCGAGCCTGCGGTATCGGCGAGATCGCGCTCGCCGCGGTCCACTTCCGCTGGCAGGGCGATCCCAGGCTGTATGGCTTCGACGCCGCGATCGCGTTGCCGCCGCTGGGCTGCCGCGCCGAAAACCGGCCTGATCTGCCCGCCGCGACGCCCTCGGCCCGCGATTACATCCCCCCCTTTCACTACCGGGCGCTTGCCCGCCAGCGCCTGCAGTCAGCCAAGCCGGCCTATCGCCTGCTGGAAACCGTACCCAGCGGACTGGAATCGGTCGATGTGGATGGTATCGGCCGCCCCTTGCCAACGCCGGGCGCCAGTCCGGCCGCGTTTTCGGCATGGCTGAACTTCGCCATCCCGAAAACCCGGCTTCGGGCTCCCGAGGGCGAGCGCATCCTGTTCCTTTCCGGATTGAGTTCACTTTTGGCTTCGCCCGAAACGGCGCCAGCGTTCGCAACGACCGCGAATGCCGTACGCGCCGGCATCGGCGGCGCGCTTCCGCTGCCCAGGCCGTTCGAAACCCTGCCCGGGCCGGATGCGGTCCTGGCGGATGCCGAGGTGCTGGAAAACGAGGCATGGAAACGCGCCGTACCCGGGCCGGACACGGTTTCGGTGATCCTGCCTTCCTACAACCATGCGCGCTATTTACGCGGCGCGATCGACTCCGTGATCGCGCAGACCTGGCCCGATGTCGAGCTGATCGTGGTCGACGACGGTTCCCGGGATGATTCGCCCAGCCTGCTGCGTGAGATTCTTGCCGCCTGTCGCCGCCCCATGCGGGTGCTGCTGCAAACCAACCGCGGGGCGCACGAAGCCATTAACCGCGGGCTCGCGGTGGCTCGCGGCGAAATCCTGACCATCCTGAATTCAGACGATGCCTATCTTCCGCAACGCCTGGAAATCATGGTGAAGGCAATGCGTGCGCAAGGGGCGTTGCTGGGCTTTTCGGGTGTTCTGGTGATCGACGACAATGGCGAGGCGGTGTCGGCCATGCATCCGTTCGTCAACGCGCTCCAGCCCATGATGAACCGCGTTCGCCAGGCCCGGAACGGGGCCGAGTTCACCCTGGCCCTCGCCGCCGGCAATGCGGCCATTTCAACCGGAAACCTGGTTTTCCGGCGAGAACTCCTCGCGCATACCGGCGGCATGCGGGCGTTGACGGGAAATCACGACTGGGACTTCGTTCTTGCCGCGTCCACGGCCATGCCCCCCCTATTCGTCGACAAGCCGTTGTATCGATATCGCCTGCACGACTCGAACACCATCACGCAACATGCCTTGTTGTCGGCCATCGAGGTCGAATGCTGCCTGGTGCGCGTGTTCGGTCTCAAGCCCATGTTTATCGATCCCGAACATTACCTGTTCGCGTGGTCTTCGCCGGGACCGGTAGTTCGTTCCAGAAACTATTCCGACTGGCTGCTCGGCGCCAGAGGCGACAAACCGACCTGCGTCGAACCGTCGGCGGCGACGTCGCCGATCTCCATCCTGCTGCCCACTTACAACACGCCCGAAATCTGGCTGCGCAAGTGCATCGACTCCGTGCTCGCGCAAACCTGGACGCATTGGGAACTGTGCATCGCCGACGATGCTTCCACCGCGCCCCACGTGCGTGCGGTGCTGGAAGAATACGCCCGCCGGGATGCGCGTATCCGGCTGAACTTCCGCCCGGAAAACGGCCATATTTCAGCGTCGTCGAACAGCGCCCTGGAACTTGCGCACGGGGAATTTTTCGCCTTGCTCGATCACGACGACGAGCTTGCCCCCGATGCGCTGGCCTGGGTCACGGCCGAGATCGATGCCCATTCCGATGCGGAGCTGATTTACTCGGATGAAGACAAGATCGACGAATTCGGCGTCCGCACGATTCCCTATTTCAAGCCGGCGTACAACCCCGAGCTGCTGCGCGCGCAAAACTGCATCAGCCACCTTGGCGTATTTCGTACCAAAAGTGTGCGCGAGGTCGGCGGTTTCCGTACGGGTTTCGAGGGCGCCCAGGACTGGGATCTGGCGTTGCGCGTCTGCGACCGGGCCGGCCCGGAACGGATACGCCATATCCCCCGCGTGCTGTATCACTGGCGGGCCATTCAGGGCTCGACCGCGCTGGCGACGGGCGAAAAGCCTTACGTGATCGCGGCGCAGAAACAATCGATCGAGGAACACTACTCGCGGCTCGGAATCGCGGCCAGTCTTTTCCATCCCGAAAACCTTCCGTTTTGGGGGGCTCGCCTGGCGCCAGCGCCCGCAACGCCCTGGACATTCGTATTCGATCTGGGAACCGCGCCCGCGGCGCCCCTGCAATGGCTCGGTTCGGTTCTTTCCCGTTGCCGGCCGCAACCTTCACGCATCCTGCTGCTCGCGCCCGCACCGCTTGACGGTGCTTTCGCCGAGGCGCTTGCGCGCATGAATCCGCCGCCCTGGGAATGGCTGCATCTCGACCCGTCCGCCGATGCGGCGCCGGAAATGGCGGCCTTGCTGGCGCGCATCGGTTCGGGCGTGGTTTTTCTGCTTCGCTACGGCGCGTTGCCCCCGGGCCCGGACAGTTTCATCGAGCTTGCCGCCCGTGCCCGACTCGCCCATACCGGCCTGGTGGGGGTCAAGGCAGTGACGCAGGATCAGCGTATAGCCTATGCCGGCACATTGCTGATGCCTGGCGGCAGGCTTGCTTATCCCTATCGCAACATGAGCACGACGACACGCGGCCAGATTGGCCGGGCGTGTCTGGCGCAGAATTTCACCGCCCTGCAGGGACCTTGCCTGGCGTTCGACATCGGCAAACTCGCGCGGCTGGAAGGATGGAACACACCGATCGTCGCCCGCCATCTTGATCTGGAGCTTTCCCTGCGCTTCCACGCAGCCGGCTTGCGCAATGTCTGGATTCCCTACCAGCCATTCTTGCAGCCGTGGATAACGACGGACGATCCGGCGCTCGCCGGGGACGCGGCAAGGCTTTTCGCCATCTGGCCGGAGTTGTTCGAGCGCGATCCAACCTACAATCCCAACCTGAGCGCAACCGATCCGCTGTTCGAGATCGCCGCCATCGAACGCAATCTGGAGCCCCTCTGAATTGATGATCCCTATTTCGCCGACCGACATTGAATGGCTCTCCGATGAAGCAGCGCAACCCGCGTGCTGCCCCGTCTGCACCCATCAAGCCGTTCTTCGCCCGTCGCTCGCCACCCTGCATATGGCGGACCGGGCGCCAATACGCTTTTTCAGCTGCCCCTCATGCGGCTCGCTATTCGCCGATCCGCCCGACATCGCGGATTTCGGCGACCTGCTCCATGCCGGCGTCGACGTCTACCGATCCTATGTCGAGGTGGTCGGCGGAATCTGGGAAATGTACTGGCCGGTCGGCACGATCGAGACCGGCAAGAGTTCGCCCAGCCTGCTCGATGTGGGCTGTGGCTTCGGTTTTACCGTCGATCTTTGGCGCTCGCAGCGCGGCGAGGCTTTGGGTGTGGAGGTGTCCGGTTATGGCCGCAAAGGCAGCGAAATCCTTCAGGTTCCGATCCGCTTCGATTATCTGCAGAATATGCCGGACATCGCCCATGCGTCGTTCGACATCGTCTACGCCTCGGAAGTGATCGAGCATGTGCCCGATCCCACCGCATTCGCCGCCCTGCTTGGACGCTATGTGGCGCCCGATGGCGTGCTCGCCCTGACCACGCCGAACGCGGCTTATATTCGTGAAGGGAACGATCCGGCCACGGTCCTGGCCTCGCTTTCGCCTGGATTCCACGGTTTCCTGCTGCATGCCGAGGCGCTGAAAAAGATCCTTCTCCAGGCCGGGTTCGCTTATGCCGCGGTGGAGGAGCATGGTTCCCGCCTGATTGCGTATGCCTCGCGCAAGCCGGTGGCGAAGCGGGGGAATGCCCTTGCGAGGAGCGAATACCTGCGCTACCTCGAACAACGCGCGGACACCCTTCCTCCCGGCACCCCCACCGCGAACGGCGTCCTGTACCGTTTGATCCGGGATCTCGCCAACGCCGGCCGCTGGCAGGAAGCGTTAAAGTGGTCGCAACGGCTGGATCGGGACCTGGAAGCCACGTTCGGCCCCGCAGCCATACAACCCGGGTTATGTCTGGCGCAGTTGAACGAATGGAACGACGCGAAGGGTTTTTCCGACCGCCAGCCATTTTTCCAGCCCAACTATTTTTACCTGAAGGGCAATATCCATCGTGTCGCCCTTGGCCGGATCGACGCCTCGACCGCCTACTACGAGGCCGGGTACAGGCTTGCTCTGGCCATGCTCGACCGGATCGGTTTCGCCTATTGCATCGAGGCCGGCAATCTGGTCTGGGTGATGCGCTTGCTCCATGCATGCTGCAGCCTGCAAACGGGAGAAATCCGGCCCTCGGTGGATTTGATCTCGGCCATAGGGACAAGCCTGGATGCTCCCCCCCTCCCGGAACTGGGATTCAGGAAATTCGCGGCATCCGAGGTGTATACCGTTTTCGATGAGATCGGCGCGGCCCTGGCGGTTCGGAAGGACCCCGCGACCGTACGCGCGCTTTCCGACGCGCTGCGTCCCTATCTCCTGCCCCGGCTCGGTGACGCTTCCGCGCAGGGCGGGCTGAAGGCGCCGGCCAACTTCTTCGACTGCAATCTGGCCGCCTTTCAGGGCGTTCTGCTCGGAGATACCTCGCCGGCCCCCGGCGATGCCATCCGCTTGTTGACCTCCGCGCTCGACTCGTCCCGTCGCATCGCTTGCGAACCGGGGGCGGAGCGGATCGTCCAGGCATTTCTTAAAAAGACCGAAACCGCCTTGCGCCGAATCAATCCCGCCGCCGAAAAAGGACCGGGAAGCGTCGTGCCGGGGATGGGTTCGCCGTGGCGATTCTATTGAGAACGCACAGCCGCAAGCGCCACGGATTCACCCTCCACTTCATTAGCCATGCCCATGCCTGATCGTTCAGTTCCGAGAGCCGCCTCCACCACAATTTGCGTGATCGACACCCAGACCCACGCGCTTGCGGCGAGGGCGATGCGCTTGTCGCTGGCGGCAATGGATTTCGCCGACGCCCTGTTCATCTCCGATTCCGGGGCCGACACCGGCGGCGCCCGCCATGTCGCCATCGCCCCCCTGGCCGGACGCGCCGCGTATTCGCATTTCGTCATGAAGGACCTGCTCCGGCACGTCGAAACCGAGCACGTGCTGTTGATCCAGTGGGATGGCTACGTGGTCAATCCCACAGCCTGGAGCGATGATTTTCTCGACCATGACTACATCGGCGCCCGCTGGGGGTTCCACAAGGACGCGCATTGCGTCGGCAACGGCGGTTTTTCGCTGCGTTCACGGCGCCTGCTTGAGGCGCTGCAGGACCCTGGGATAGACCGCTTCGAGCCCGAGGACGAAATGATCTGCCGCCATTACCGGCCGATGCTCGAATCGCGCTACGGCATGCGTTTCGCGCCATCCGAAGTGGCGGATCGCTTCTCCTTCGAAACCACCTATCCGCAGGGCAGGCCGCTTGGATTCCATGGCTTGTTCAACATGTGGCTGTTTCTCGACGACGCCGAAGTGGCCGGCTTTGTCGCGGCGATGCCGAGATCGGTTCTGGGTTCGATCCAGTTCCTTTCCCTGGCGAAAAACTTCATTGACTTGAAGCGGTTCGGTCCCGCGCGGATATTGCTGGAACAGCGCCTGCGCGCCTTCCCGGCCGACGCCAAATGCAGCGAGATGCTGGGCACGCTGAACGGTCCGGTTGCCAGGCCCGCCGCCGCGCCGCCGAGCCGCAACGCCCCCTGCCCATGCGGCAGCGGCAAGCGTTACAAGCATTGCTGCGGCCAGGAGGGCGCCGCTCCGGGCGCGACCGCGGTTGCGTCGAGCGACACGCCGGAGGCCTTGCTGAGGCAGGCCATGGCGCACCATCAGGCCGGCCGTCTGGCCGACGCGCGGAAAGGCTACGAAGCCGTCCTGGCGCTGGGCGCCGATACGATGGCGGAACATTATCTGGGCGTGCTCGACATGCAGGAAGGGCGGCCGCGCGAGGGTGAAAACCGGATACGCGCCGCCCTGGCGCAACGGGACGACGTGCCGGACTTCTTCAACAACCTCGGCCTGTGCCTGCGCGCGCAAGGCCGGCTGGAGGAGGCCGTGGCCGAGTATCGCAAGGCGCTGAACCTGCATCCGGCCTATGCCCCGGCCTGGAGCAATCTCGGTCTTGATCTGCACAAGCTCGGCCATCTCGATGAAGCGCTGGAGGCCTTCAATCGCGCCCTGGCCCTGGAAGCCAACCTGACGCAGGCGCGCTTCAGCCGGGCGCTGGTGTTGCTGACGCGGGGCGATTATGCGCAGGGCTGGGCGGAGTATGAATTGCGCATGCGGTGCCCGGAGTACGCCGCCGGCTACCGGCTGCCGCCGATGGCCGGCACGCCCCGTCCTTGGCAGGGCGAGGCGTTGCCCGGAAAGAGCCTGCTGCTGCTCGCCGAGCAGGGCATCGGCGATACCCTGCAGTTCATTCGTTACGCCGGGGCGCTCGCCGGCCAGGGGGCCAGGGTCGGGCTGCATGTGCGCCAGGCGCACGTGGCCGGGCTGCTGCGCAACGCGCACGGACTGTCCGAGGTGTACACCGGCGAAGCGGTGATTCCCGCATACGATTACTACTGTCACTTGTTGAGCCTGCCGCGCCTGTGCGGCACCCGTTCGCTGGATGCGGTTCCCGCCGACGTGCCTTATCTGGCGGCGCCAGCCGACCGGCGCGCCTATTGGCGGCAACGCCTCGACGCGATCCCGGCGCGGCTGCGCGTCGGTCTGGCCTGGGCGGGCAATCCCGCCAACCCGGATGATCGCAACCGTTCCTGTTCGCTGCACGCGCTCGCCGGTTTGTTCGATCTGCCCGATGTGGCCTGGATCAACCTGCAACTCGGGGCCGAGCGCGAAGAACTGCGGACGATGCAAACGTCCATCCTGGACTGGGGCGACGAACAGACGGATTATGCCGAGACGGCCGCGCTGATGGCCGAACTCGATCTGGTCGTCACCGTCGACACGTCCATCGCCCACGCCGCCGGCGCGATGGGGCGTCCGGTCTGGATCATGCTGCAGTACATCGCCGATTTCCGCTGGCTGCTCGATCGCACCGACAGCCCCTGGTATCCGACGGCACGCCTGTTCCGCCAGCCCGGGATCGGCGATTGGCCGGCGGTCGCCGCGGAGGTGAAGGCGGCGCTTGCGGACTTCACGGCCGAACGCGCCTCGTCATGAACAAGGACAAACATGAATCCGCTGGATGATCTGAACGCTGCCGATATCGCCCGCTTTCATTCCGCCCTGATCGAACACCTGAAGCAGGGCGGCGAACCCCCCGAGATCCCATCCACCGCATTGCGGCAGGCGATCGAGGATAACCACCGCTGCAATATCGCGCTGTGGGACGAAGAGGACCAGGCGCGCCGTCGCGATGTTCCCGATAGCGCCATCGCCAACAGCAAGCGCCTGATCGACGGCCATAACCAGCGCCGCAACGATGCCATCGAACGTGTCGACGAACTGGTGCTGGCCGCATTGCCGAACGTGCCGGAAACGGCGCGCCTGCATTCGGAAACCGTCGGCGCCCTGATCGACCGCCTGTCCATCCTCAGCCTGAAGATTTTTCACATGGGCTGGCAGACCCGGCGCGCCGACGCCGACGCCGCCCATCATGCAATGAGCCGTGAACGGCTGGCCCGTTTGCTGGAACAACGTGCGGACCTGGCGTGGTGCCTGGACGAACTCATCCGCGGTTGCCTGGACGGCACGCTGCGCTTCAAGGTGTATCGGCAGTTCAAGATGTACAACGATCGGAGATTCAACCCCTGGCTGGCGGATTCCGCCGGCGCCGAGCCATCGACTTGAATCGGGTGAGCCGCGGAATGTCTCACGGGCAGGGAATCTGTTCACTGAACCAGGACGAGGCCATACCCTGATCGCAAACGGCATGGATATAGACATTCGCACGCCGCTGGTATCGATAATCGTGCGCAGCATGGGCCGCCCCGAACTGCGGCTGGCTCTGGAATCCATCGCGGCCCAGGATTATCCCCGGATCGAGGTCGTCCTGGTCGATGCTTCCGGCGGCGATCATCCTCCGCTGCCCGATATTCGCTGGCGGCCAGGCCATGTATTGCGCAAGGCGGGGGGCGATCGTCGTTTGCCCCGTCCCGTGGCCTGCAATGTCGGCCTTGACGCGGTTCATGGGGACTGGTTCTGTTTCCTGGACGATGACGATAGCTATGAGCCTCATCACGTCTCCGCCCTGATCGAGGCCACCCTCGAAAACCCGGATGCGCTGCTGGTCTATGGAAAAACCAACATTCTTGGACCGGATGGGCGGGTTGAAAAGATATTCGGAACGCCTTTCAACCGGGCAATCATGTATTACGGTCCGCTCTTCTATTGGCAGGCATCGTTGATTGCGCGAAAAGTACGGGATCTGGGGTGCCGGTTCGACGAGGCCCTCGATGTTTGCGAGGATCGGGATTTCCTCAACCAGATTGCCGAACACGGGGATTTTGTCTTTGTCCCTATCGTTACCTTCAATTACCGGCCCGATCTCGGGACATCGGGAACGGGACGCGGCCTTAACTGGAATGCCGCCCGCATGCAATATTTCGACGGCCTGCTCAGGGCCAAGTGGGCGGGCCCGCGCGAATATCACACGGCGCGGGTGGGCGCCTGGGTTCGGCAGGCAATCGACGCCTATGGCCGGGGCGATGCCGCGGAAAGCCGCAGGCGCCTCGAGCGCGTTCTGGGCGAGTATCCTGAAGACCCCAATGCCCTGCATGCCATGGCGCGCCTGAATCTGGAAGCGAAGCGGCTGTCCGAGGCGGAGGACCAGGCGCGGCGCGCTATCGGGTTCATCCCCGACTCGGCTGAATTCCACTATACCCATGCGTTGATCCTCGAAGCCTTGAGCGATTTTCAGAAGGCCCGCCAGGCCGCGCGGTTCGCCGGTATCGACCCGGCCTTCAGGCAGCTTGCCGGACAATTGCTGGGGCGTTTGCCGGCTCCGATACCGCATGCGTCGACGCCGGCCTCCGCCCCGTCCATTTCA
>JAUPLV010000138.1 GCA_030836725.1 Pseudomonadota bacterium
CCAGAATTCGAACATGTTGGCCGGATCGATGCCAAACGCCGTCACCGCCTCCCGGTTGGTGGAAACCGCCACGAAATGTTTCGCGACCTCATTCGCCGCCCGCGACCGCGCCAGGAACCATTCGCGCGCGTAGTGCGCGTTGGTCATCGTTTCCTGCGTGGCGAAGGTCTTCGACGACACGATGAACAGGGTCGTCTCCGGATTCAGCGCCTCCAGCGCTTCCTTGACGTGGGCCCCATCGATGTTGGAAATGAAATGCGCCTTCAGGTGCGGATGGCGATACGGCCTGAGCGCCTGGCAAACCATCTGCGGCCCGAGGTCGGAGCCGCCGATGCCGATGTTCACCACATCGGTGATCCGCTCGCCGGTGTAGCCGCGCCACTCGCCGCCGCGCACCTTTTCCGCGAACGCACCCATGCGCCCGATCACCGCATTCACCTTCGGCATCACGTCCTCGCCGTCGACCATCACTGGCAGGCCGCTTCGGTTGCGCAGCGCCACATGCAGCACCGCGCGGTTTTCCGTGTTGTTGATCTTCTCGCCGCCGAACATCCGCTCGCGCCAGCCGGGAACATCCGATTCCTCGGCCAGCTTCACCAGCAGGCCCATGGTTTCATCGGCGATGCGATTTTTCGAGTAGTCCAGCAGAATATCGCCCACATGCAGCGAAAAACGCTCGAAGCGCGCCGGGTCGGACTCGAACAACTCACGCATATGCACCCCGGCCATCCGCGCATGATGAGCCCGCAGCTGTCCGCACACCGGCCGATGCAACGATCCCGGCCCAGCCGGCTTCCCCCGAATTCCCCGTACCGCTGAAGACATCCCAAACCCCTTGCTCGACGGCATGTCGCCGTCATTTTAAACCGTCAACAAGCAAGGCCGGCGCCGCGCACCTGACTTGCTTCAACTGCCCGCGAAACTATAAGAAAATCCCATGAGCGGCTGATGACAAAACCATGAAACCGGATTCCGATTTCACCATCATATTATCCAAGGCTAGGGCAAAACCAGGCGCATTGCACCCAAAATTAATGGCGCGGACATGCTTGTGCAACAGGGCAACGCACGCCGCAGCGGAATCCGGAAAGCCTGAAAAACATGGATCGTTCTTGGTGCCGGGAGGGGGACTCGAACCCCCACACTGTTACCAGCGGCGGATTTTGAATCCGCTGCGTCTACCGATTCCGCCATCCCGGCAAAGGGGCCGGGAGCGAGCGCGTCCGGCGACAGAAGCCGCGCATTATCGCCGAATCGGGGGCCGAGCCGCAAGGCGGCGGCTATAATCGCGCCCCATGCAGGTTGCCGATTTCGATTTCGATTTGCCCGACGAACTGGTCGCGCAGTTTCCGCCCGCGGTGCGCGGCGGCAGCCGGTTGCTGCACGTCGAGGCGTGCGGCACCTTGCACGATCGCTGGTTCAGCGAGTTGCCGGCGCTGCTGCGCCCCAATGATCTGCTGGTGATGAACGATACGCGGGTGATCAAGGCGCGGCTGTTCGGCGCCAAGGATTCCGGCGGCAAGGTCGAACTGCTGGTGGAACGGGTGCTGGACGAACGCGAGGCGCTGGCGTTCATCCGCGCCAGCCACGCGCCCAGGCCGGGTTCGCGCATCCACCTGGCTGACGGCGGGGTGGTGGAGGTGCTGGCGCGGCAGGACGACCTGACCCGGCTGCGCTTTCCGCGCCCGGTGCTGGAGGTGCTGGATCGGCTCGGCCAGTTGCCGCTGCCGCCCTACATCGCGCACACGCCGACCGCGGACGACGAAGCACGCTACCAGACGGTGTATGCGAACGAGCCCGGCGCCGTGGCGGCGCCGACGGCGGGGCTGCACTTCGACGACGCGATGCTGGATGCGCTGCGCGAGCAGGGCATCCGCACGGCGCGGGTGACGCTGCATGTGGGCGCGGGCACGTTCCAGCCGGTACGGGTGGACAACATTGCCGACCACAGGATGCACAGCGAACGCTATACGATTCCGCAGGCGGCCGTGGACGCGATCCGCGAAACGCATGCCCGCGGCGGGCGCGTGGTGGCGGTGGGGACCACCAGCCTGCGCGCGCTGGAGGCGGCGGCGCAGGCCTCGGCGGACGGGACGGGCGAACCGCGCGCAGGCTCCGGCGAGACCGACATCTTCATCACGCCGGGCTACCGGTTCAGGGTGGTCGATGCGCTGATCACCAACTTCCATTTACCCAAATCCACGCTGCTGATGCTGGTTTCCGCGTTCGCCGGCGTGAACGCCATCCGCGCGGCCTACGCCCACGCCATCGCCGAACGCTATCGCTTCTTCAGCTATGGCGATGCGATGCTTCTGGAAAAGCGCCCTCCCGAATGAAATTCGACCTTCTCGCCACCGACGGCGGCGCCCGCCGCGGCCAGCTCCATCTCGCGCACGGCACCGTGCAGACGCCGGTGTTCATGCCGGTAGGCACCTACGGCACGGTCAAGGCGATGTCGCCGTTTGAACTCACCGACATCGGCTTCGAGATGGTGCTGTCCAACACCTTCCACCTGTGGCTGCGCCCGGGCCTGGAGGTGATCGAAAAGTTTGGCGGCCTTCACCGCTTCATGGGCTGGGACAGGCCGATCCTCACCGATTCGGGCGGCTTCCAGGTGTTCAGCCTGGGCAAGCTCAGGAAGATCACCGAGGAAGGCGTGAAGTTCGCCTCGCCGATCAATGGCGACAAGCTGTTTCTGACGCCGGAAATATCGATGCGGATCCAGCGCACGCTGAATTCGGACATCGTGATGATTTTCGACGAGTGCACGCCCTACCCCGCCAGCGAGCGCGAAGCCGCCGATTCGATGCGGATGAGCCTGCGCTGGGCGGAACGCTCCAAAACCGCGCACGCTGGCAACCCCAACGCGCTGTATGGCATCGTTCAGGGCGGCATGTACGAGGCGCTGCGCGACGAGTCGGCGCGCGAGCTCATCGCCATGGACTTCGACGGCTACGCCATCGGCGGCCTCTCGGTGGGCGAGCCGAAGGAGGACATGAAGCGCATTCTCGCCCACACCGCGCCGCAGTTGCCGGCCGGCAAGCCACGCTATCTGATGGGCGTCGGCACGCCGTCCGATCTGGTGGCGGCGGTGGCGCAGGGCATCGACCAGTTCGACTGCGTGCTGCCGACCCGCAACGCGCGCCACGGCATCCTGTTCACCCGGCGCGGCGAAATGCGCATCCGCAACGCGCGCTGGAAGATCGACACGGCGCCGATCGACGACGAATGCGACTGCCACACCTGCACGCATTTCAGCCGCGCCTATGTGCACCACCTGATCCGCGCCAACGAGATTTTGGGCGCGCGGCTGGCCACCCTCCACAACCTGCACTACTACCACCGCCTGATGGCGGAGATGCGCGCCGCGATCGAAAGCCGCCGCTTTGCCGATTTCACGGCGCGGTTTCACGAGATGCAAACACGCGGATGGTAGAATCCCCCGGTTTTATTAATTGATTTGTCCTGATTCGGAGCTTGACCCATGATTTCTCTTGCGCACGCGCAGTCCGCCGCAGCGGCCACTCCCGGCATCACCGATTTCCTGCCGCTCATCATCATCTTCATCCTGTTCTGGTTCATGCTGATCCGCCCGCAGATGAAACGCGCCAAGGAACAGAAAAAGATGCTGTCCGAACTGACCAAGGGCGACGAAGTCGTCACCGCCAGCGGCCAGATCGGCAAGGTCGTCAAAATGGGCGAACACTATGTGTCGCTGGAAATCGCCGACGGCGTGGTCACCCACGTGCAGAAGCAGGCGATCCAGACGCTGCTGCCGAAGGGCACGATCAAAGGTTTGTGAGGTGAAAGGGGTGAGGCGTCAGGCAACCGTGCCCACCGTCGCTCCCCATCTCACCCCTGTCCCCTAACGCCTAACCCTTAAAAAAATGAACCGCTTCCCGCTCTGGAAATATCTCATCATCGGCGTCACGCTGGTGGTTGCCTTCTTCTATGCCCTGCCCAACTTTTTCGGCGAAGTGCCGGCGGTGCAGGTGTCGCCGATTCGCTCCACCGAAAAGGTCGATACTGCGCTGCTGGGACAAGTCGAATCGCTGCTGAAGGCGTCCAGTATCGCCACCAGCGGAGTGGAGTTGTCGGGCAACAGCATCAAGACGCGCTTTGCCAGCACCGACGTGCAGATCAAGGCCAAGGATGTGCTGCAGAACGGGCTGGGTGAACGCTACACGGTGGCGTTGAACCTGGTGTCGGCCTCGCCGGCCTGGCTGACCGCCATCAACGCAATGCCGATGTATCTCGGCCTGGACCTGCGCGGCGGCGTGCACTTCCTGCTTGAGGTCGACATGAAGGCGGCGCTGGAAAAAGCCGCCATCCGCTACCAGAGCGATTTCCGCACCGAGTTGCGCGGCGACAAGATCCGCTACGGACGCATCAGCCGCGAAGGCAATGCAGTCACGGTGCATTTCGCCACCCGCGACCAGCGCGACGAAGCCGCCAACAAGCTGGGCACGATGTTCACCGATCTGGCTTTCGCGCCGGAAGACCAGGCCGAAGGCTTCACCCTGACCGCGCGCCTGAAGCCGGAAGCCGAAAAGCAGGTACAGGAATTCGCCCTGCAGCAGAACGTCACCACGCTGCGCAATCGCGTCAACGAACTCGGCGTGGCCGAACCGGTGATCCAGCAGCAGGGCATCAACCGCATCGTGGTGCAACTGCCGGGCGTGCAGGACACGGCCAAGGCCAAGGACATCCTCGGCCGCACCGCCACCCTGGAAATCCGCATGGTCGACGAGCAGGCCGATCCCATCGCCGTAGGCCAGGGCCAGGCGCCGTTCGGCGCGGAAATCGTTCCCAGCCGCGACGGCGGCAGCATCGCCGTCAAAAAGGACGTGGTGCTGACCGGCGACTCGATCACCGATGCGTCGCCCGGCTTCGACAGCACCAGCGGTCAGGCCGCGGTGCACATCAGCCTGGACGGCAAGGGCGCACGCATTTTCAAGGACGTGACGCGCGAAAACGTCAGCAAGCGGATGGCGATCCTGCTGATCGAAAAGGGCCGCGCCGAAGCCATCACTTCACCGGTTATCCGCGAGGAAATCGGCGGCGGACGGGTGCAGATCACCGGCATGGAATCCGCGCAGGAAGCCTCCGACGTGGCGCTGCTGCTGCGCGCTGGCGCGCTCGCCGCGCCGATGCAGATCATCGAGGAACGCACCGTCGGCCCCAGCATGGGCGCCGAGAACATCGAAAAGGGCTTTCACTCCAACATCTGGGGTTTCCTTGCCGTCACCCTGTTCATGGCGATCTACTACCGGGTGTTCGGGTTGTTCTCGTCGATCGCGCTCGCCATCAATGGTTTCTTCCTGATCGCACTGCTGTCGATGCTGCAGGCTACGCTCACCCTGCCCGGCATGGCTGCGATCGCGCTTACGCTCGGCATGGCGATCGACGCCAACGTGCTGATCAACGAACGCATCCGCGAAGAACTGCGCAACGGCGCGACGCCGCAGGCCGCCATCCATGCCGGCTATGACCGCGCCTGGGGCACCATTCTCGACTCCAACCTGACCACCCTGATCGCCGGCATTGCGCTGTTCTGGCTGGGTTCGGGTCCGGTTCGCGGCTTTGCCGTGGTGTTGTGTCTC
>JAUPLV010000139.1 GCA_030836725.1 Pseudomonadota bacterium
ACTGGCGCCCCGAAGACGAATCGAACGTCCGACCTACCCCTTAGGAGGGGGTTGCTCTATCCACTGAGCTACCGGGGCGTGGCGCGCATTGTACCGAATCCCGCATGGATTACCGAGCCATGCGCGGCCCGCTATGATGCGGGCATGGAGAACACATGCTGAAACTGATACTGGGTGGATTGGCCTTGGTGCTGCTGGTGGCGAGCGCGGTCTTGTGGATGCTGCGGCCGGGTACGCAACGGCTTGTCGAGGGCAGCGCCGCGCCGGATTTCGCCTTGCCGGACCAGCGCGGCCAGATCCATCGCCTGGGCGATTACGCCGGGCGCTGGCTGGTGCTGTATTTCTATCCCAAAGACGACACGCCGGGCTGCACCGCGCAGGCATGCCGCTTTCGCGACGACATCGGGGTGCTGGGCGACCTCGACGCGGCGGTGGCGGGGGTGAGCGTCGACGGTACAAAATCGCATGCCGACTTCGCCCGCAAATATGAGTTGCCGTTTCCGCTGCTATCGGACCCCGACGGGAAAACGGCAGCGGCCTACGACAGCCTGCTGAATATGGGCGCAGCGCGCATTGCGCGCCGCCATACGTTCATCATCGGGCCGGACGGACGCATCGCGGCGCTCTTCGACAAGGTCGATCCGGCGCGACACGCCGAGGAAGTCGCGCACCGGCTGCGGGTTCTGCAAGGCGCCGGCAGGTAGAAGGTTGACTGCTGCAGCCGTATTCGTGGCGCGGCTAATCGGGGCTAAAGCCCCTCCCACAGGGATCGCTTATCGGGGCTGAAGCCCCTCCTACAAGAGCCGCGGACTATCGGACATCGAGGCGGGCCTTGGCGCTCCAGATCCACACGTACTGCAGGCCGGAAGCCACGGCGATGACGAACACCGTCGCATATAACGGCAGCAGCCAGTCTTCCATCGCCAGCAGTCCGGCCAGCCCGGCCAGGACCAGCGCCAGCAGGGTGAATTCGGCGGCCATGTGGGTCTTGCCGAGCCAGGTGGGGTGAATCTCCAGATGTCCCGCCAGGCCGCGGTAACTGAGCGCGCCCAGCACGATGACGCTGTCGCGCAGCAGGATCGCCAGCGTCACCCACAGCGGAATCGCGCCCGCCTGCGTCAGCATCACCAGCGTCGCCAGGCTCAGGGCCTTGTCGGCGACGGTGTCGAGCGCGGCGCCAAACTGGGTCATCTGCTTGAGCCAGCGCGCCAGCAGGCCGTCGATGCCGTCCGATACCGCTGCGGCGAAAAACAGCCAGCAGGCCGCTTCCCAGCGCTGCTGCAGGATCAGCCACGCCACCACCGGCACGGCCGCGATCCGCAACATGGAAATGACGTTCGGCAGGTTGAAAACGCGTTCGCTCATACCGAAACCATAGTCAACTCAATGGCTGCCTGGCAAGCTCGTCCCACAATTTGTCGAGCCGCTTCACCGACACCGGATACGGCGTTTTGAGTTCCTGCGCGAACAGCGAAATGCGCAGTTCCTCCAACTGCCAGCGGAAGTCGTCCAGCGCCGCGGGCACCTCGCCCCTCACCTGGGCGCGCCGTGCCAGGACCTTGTTCTGCAGCGTCAGCACTCCGGCCATGCCGCGCGAGTCGCGCTGCTCGGACGCCGGCAGCTTCTCCAGCCGCTTGAGGATGCCCCTCAAATAGCGCGGCATATCCTTCAGGTGCATCCACGGCGTCGCGGTGATGAAGTCGGCCGCCACCAGCGCGGCCAGATGCGCATGCTCGTCGCGCATCGCGGCGGTGAACTGCGGCTTGGCGTTGAGCCGCGCCGCCACCTGCGCATGCAGGTCGAGAATCTCGGCAACGTCGCGCAGCAGCGCCTGCTTCACCACGGAAATTCTGGGCTTGGCGCGCTCCTTCTGCTTGCCGAAGGTTTTTGCATCGCGCGGGGTGTCGTCGTCGCCGATCAGCGCGCGCGTGGCGATCGCATCGATCAGCGCCGCGCGCAACTGCTCGGCGCTGCCGAAGTTGCGGTATTTCATCGCCAGCGCGGTCTCGCGCGACAGGTCCTTGTCGAGCTGCTTGAACTGCGCGGCCAGCGCGATCCGCAGCAGGCGCACCACGCCGCGCCGGGTTTCGGCTTCCGCCACGTCGGCCGCATCGAGCAGGCGCAGGTCGACGCTCTCGCCATTGTCGACCAGCGCCGGAAAGCCGATCAGCTCGCGCCCGCCGCGCTTGAATTTCACCCGCTCCGGCAGGTCACCGAAATTCCACTCGACGAGGCCGGTGCGCTCGAATTCGCTGTCCTCGGCGCCGCCGCCGTAGGTGATGCGCGCCGCGCCGCCCAGCTGCTGGCGCAGCATGGCCAGATCGCGGCCGCTGGCAAGTTCCTGCCCGCTGTCGTCGATCACGCTGAGGTTCATTTCAAGGTGCGCCGGCAGCCCGGCCGTCCATTCGTCGGGGTGGATGTCCGTGCCGGTTTTCTTGCGGATGAAGGCCGCCAGCGCATCGGTCAGCGTCTGCTCGCCGGCCCTGGCCGCCGAGAGAAACGCCGTCACCGTGTCAGGCAGCGGAATCAGCGGACGGCGCTTGTCCTTGGGCAGCGACTTCAGCAGCAGGGTGAGCTTTTCGCGGATCAGGCCGGGCACCAGCCAGTCGACCTGCGCCGGCTCGATGCGGTTGAGCAGATACAGCGGCAGGTGCAGCGTCACGCCGTCGAGCACATGGCCGGGCTCGAAGCGGTACTTGAGCCTGCACGCGACGCCGTCGACCAGCATCGTCTCGGGAAACAGCGCCTGGTCGGCGCCGAGCGCCTCGCCGAGAATGTCCTCGCGCCGCAGGAAGAGGATTTGGGGATCGGCGGCCTCGGCTTCCGCGCGCCATTTCTCGAACGCCGCGCCGTTGTGCAGGTCCGCCGGAATGCGCGCATCGAACACGCGGAAGATGCGCTCCTCGTCCAGCCACACCCCCGATTTCCTCGCCTTGTGTTCGAGGTCCTCGATTTCCTTGATCAGCGCGCGGTTGTGGGCGAACCACGGCGCCTTGGTGTCGTAATCACCCGCCACCAGCGCGCCGCGGATGAACAGTTCGCGCGACAGCACCGGATCGATCGGGCCATAGTGAATCTTGCGCCGCGGCGCCAGGGTGATGCCGTACAGGCTGACGCGCTCGAACGCCGCCACCCGCGCGCCGTCCTTCTCCCAGTGCGGCTCGATGAACATGCGCGTGAGCAGATGCCGCCCCGCGCTCTCGATCCATTCCGGCCGCACCTCGGCGGCGGTGCGCGCGAGCAGCCTGCCGGTGTCCGTCAGCTCCGCGGCCATGATCCACTTTGGCCCCTTCTTCGCCAGCGCCGAGCCGGGATGAATCGACAGCTTGATGCCGCGCGCCCCCTGGTAGTTGCCCTCGCCGGGTTTGGGCCGGCCTTTGGCGTCGTCCGACTTGAAGCCGATGTTGCCGAGTAGCCCGGTCAGCAGCGCCTGATGGATGGCGTCGTAGCCGGCGTCCTTCTCGTTCTCCTTCAGACCCAGCTCGCTCACCTGCGCGTGCAACTGGCCATGGATGTCGCGCCATTCGCGCATCCGCCGCGGCGACAGGAAGTGGTCCTGCAGCAGCGTCTGCAGCTGGCGGTTGGTTTTCTTGTGCTGCACCTGCTCCTCGTACCAGCGCCACAGCTTCAGCCAGCCCATGAAATCGGAGCGCTCGTCGGCGAACAGCTTGTGCTTCTCGTCCGCCGCCTGCGCGCGCTCCATCGGGCGGTCGCGCGGGTCCTGCACCGACAGCGCGCTGGCGATGATCAGCACCTCGTTGACGCAGCGCTGCTGCTCTGCCGCCAGCAGCATCCGGGCGATGCGCGGGTCGAGCGGCAGCTTGGCGAGTTGCTTGCCGATTTTGGTCAGCTGCCCCTGTTCGTCCAGCGCATGCAATTCGGCCAGCAGCTGATAGCCGTCGGTGACGAGTCTTGAACTCGGCGGATCGATGAAGGGAAAGCCCACCACGTCGCCCAGCCCGAGCGATTTCATGCGCAGAATGACGCCGGCCAGGGAAGAACGCAGCAGTTCGGGGTCGGTGAAGCGTTGGCGGTTGCCGAAATCGGCCTCGTCGTAGAGGCGGATGCAGACGCCATCGGCCACCCGGCCGCAGCGGCCGGCGCGCTGGTTGGCCGAAGCCTGCGACACCTTCTCGATCAGCAGCTGCTCGACCTTGTTGCGCGCCGAATAGCGCTTCACCCGCGCGGTGCCGGGGTCGATCACGTAACGGATGCCGGGCACGGTAAGCGAGGTTTCGGCGACGTTGGTCGCCAGCACGATGCGCCGCAAAGCGTTGGTCGGCTTGAAGATCGCATCCTGCTCGGCGACCGACAGGCGGGAGAACAGCGGCAGGATTTCGGTGCCGGGCGGGTGGTGCTTTCTCAGCGCCTCGGCGGTGTCGCGGATCTCGCGCTCGCCCGGCAGGAACACCAGGATGTCGCCGGGGCCGAGCCGCGCCAGTTCGTCGGTGGCGTCGAGGATGGCGGTTATATCGCTTTGGGCATCACGTTTGCTCCCATCGATCGCCTTGGGCCTAGCCTTCGCCCCCTCTCCCCCAGCCCCTTTCCCGCTTGCGGGAGAGGGGAGAACCTCCTCGCGCTCGCTGCGTTCAACAGGCCGCCAGCGGATTTCCACCGGATAGGTGCGCCCCGATACCTCGATCACCGGCGCATCGTTGAAATGCTTGGAGAAGCGCTCGGCATCGATGGTCGCCGAGGTGATGACCAGGCGCAGGTCGCTGCGCTTCTCCACCAGCGTTTTCAGATAGCCGTGCAGGAATTCGTTGTTGAGGCTGCGTTCGTGCGCCTCGTCGATAATGATGGTGTCGTAGCGGCTCAATAGCGGGTCGCCCTGGCTTTCGGCCAGCAGGATGCCGTCGGTCATCACCTTGATCGCGGTGTCGTGGCGCACCTTGTCGGTGAAGCGCACCTTGTAGCCGACGATGCCGCCCAGCTCGCCGCCGAGCTCCTGCGCGATGCGCGCCGCCACCGAGCGCGCGGCGATGCGGCGCGGCTGGGTGCAGCCGATCAGCTTGCCCGGACGAGCCACCCCCGATCCAAGTCGCGCCTCCATACACATCTTGGGTATCTGCGTGGTCTTGCCCGAGCCGGTCTCGCCGCACAGGATCAGCACGCGGTTGGCCTTGAGCGCGGCGAGGATGTCGTCGCGGCGCGCGGAAACCGGCAGGTCGGGATAGTTGATGTGCAAGGCGGGGCTCAAAATTCAAAAGGCGGATTGTCCGCGAAGGTCGCGAAGAAACACGAAGAAAACCCAATCGTTTCTTGGGCACGAATGCGGTTGCTGCTGTTGGCTCGCTTCGCGTTTCTTCGCGTCCTTCGCGGATAAAAAATATTTACTTGTTCCGAAAATACTCAAGGTCATCGAAGGTTTCCAGCCACTGCGGGCGATACAGCGCCATCATGGTGATCGCCATGCCAGTGGTAATCGCCTCGGCCCAGCCGATCAGCAGGGTGGCATACGGCGTGTAATAGTCCAGCAGGTATTCAAGCGAGTACGCGCCGCCCAGACTCATCACCGCGGTGATGGCCAGCCCGATCGCGACAACCGAGAACGCCGCGCCGAAAAAACCGTTGCCGATCGCATAAATGAAAAAATTCTTCG
>JAUPLV010000140.1 GCA_030836725.1 Pseudomonadota bacterium
CACACCGCGTCAAAACCGAGTTGGTCGGCGACAAACTGGCGGTCGATCGGGTAGCTGGTGCCGGCCAGCGCGGCGGCGCCCAGCGGCAGGCGGTTGACCCGGCGGCGGCAGTCGGCCATGCGCTCGGCGTCGCGCGCCAGCATCTCGAAGTAGGCCAGCAGGTGATGACCGAAGGTCACCGGCTGCGCCACCTGCAGGTGGGTGAAACCGGGCATCACGGTGTCGGCGTGCGCCTCGGCCAGGTCGACCAGCGAGGTCTGGCAGGCGCGGAGCCCGGCCAGGATGCGGTCGATGGCGTCGCGCAGGAACAGGCGGATATCGGTCGCCACCTGGTCGTTGCGCGAACGCCCGGTGTGCAGACGCTTGCCGGCATCGCCGATCTTCGCCGTCAGCGCGGCTTCGATGTTGAGGTGGACGTCTTCCTTGTCCAGCGACCAGTTGAACCCGCCGGCGCGAATCTCGGCCAGCAGTTCGGACATGCCGCGCCGGATCGAGTCGAGGTCATCCTTGGACAACACGCCGACGTGGTGCAACATGGCGGCGTGCGCCAGCGAACCCTGAATATCGAACTCCGCCAGCCGATAATCGAAGGGAATCGACGCGGTGTAGCGTTTGACGATTTCGGAAACCGGCTCGGAAAACCGGCCGGACCAGGCCGCGGGGGCGTCGGCCGGCGGCGTCGATGACGTGCTCATGGGGCAGGAATGGGGAATGAAAAGAAAGAATCATAACAACCGGCAGGTCGAATTGCCGAACTTCTGTCACATGGGCGTGAACCTGCGCATCGCGCTGACGGTGGAGGCGGCGCTGGTTGCCGGCGTGGTGGCGCGTGCGTCGGACGTGGCGGCGTTCTGGGCGGAATTCATCGCGCTGTCGGCGCTGGCGCAGCCCGCATTGCTGCTGACCCTGCTGGCCTTGTGCGCGGCGGGGGGCTGGCTGCGCGGATTGCCCTATCGTGTCGGCGTCGGTTTGACGCTGGCGCTGTGCGTGGCGGCGCCGGTGCTGGCAGGCCTGTGGCTGAATCCTCTGCTGGTCGGCCCGCGGCCGATTCCGCTGTTTGGTGTGGCTGTGTTTGCATTGCTGATCGGCGCGGGACTGCTGGCTTATTTCAACCTGCGTGACCGCGCCCTTTCGCCCGCCATAACCGATGCGCGCCTGCAGGCGCTGCAGGCGCGCATCCGCCCCCACTTCCTGTACAACAGCCTCAACGCGGTGCTGTCGCTGGTGCGCAACGACCCGCGCCGCGCCGAGCGAGCGCTGGAAAACATGGCGGATCTCTTTCGAGCGCTGATGGGTAACGCCAGCCAATTGGCGCCGCTGGAAGACGAAATCGCGCTCACCCGCGCCTACCTGGAACTGGAGCAGCTGCGACTGGGGGATCGCCTGCGGGTGGCCTGGCACACCAACAACATGCCTGGGGATGCGCTGATTCCGCCTCTTGTGATCCAGCCGCTGGTGGAAAACGCGGTCTACCACGGCATCGAACCGCAGCCCGACGGTGGCGAAATCAGTATCAATGCCTACCGCAGCGCCGACAAGGTGCACATTGTGGTGCGCAATCCGATTGCCACTGACACCAGCCACCACAAGGGCAATCGCATCGCGCTGGACAATATCCGCGAGCGGCTGCTGCTGCACTTCGACCTCGACGCCCAGCTCAAGCTGGAACCGCTGGGTGCCGTATATCAGGTGCATATCGTCATTCCCTACACCCGTGAACGCACCCAATCCGCCCCTGCGCGTCCTCATCGTCGATGACGAGGCGCCCGCTCGCCGACGTCTGCGCGACGTGCTGGCCGATTGCGCCGCCGAGTTGCCGGTCGATATCGTCGGCGAGGCCGACAACGGGCTGGACGCGCTGAACCTGGCGCAGCAACATCCGGTGGACGCGGTGCTGCTCGATATCCGCATGCCCGGCATGGACGGTCTCGAATGCGCGTCCCACCTCAACCTGCTGTCGACCCCGCCAGCCATCATCTTCAGCACGGCCTTCGATGCCTATGCCTGCCAGGCGTTCGACCTCAACGCCGTCGACTATCTGTTGAAACCGGTGCGAGCCGACCGCCTGGTGCGCGCCCTGTCGAGGGCGCACCGGCTGAATGCAACGACGCTCGACCATTTACGCGAGGCGCACCCGAAGGCGCGCACCCACCTGTCGGTCAACGAGAAAGGCCGCATCGTGCTGATCCCGGTGGCGGATATCCTGTATCTCAAGGCGGAACTCAAGTACGTCACCGTGCGGACCGCCGCGCGCGATTTCCTGATCGAGGAATCGCTCGCGCGGCTGGAAAGCGAGTTCGGCGAAGCCTTCCTGCGCATCCACCGCAACTGTCTGGTCGCAAGCGCGCGCATCCGGGAAATCGGCAAACTGCCCGGCGAGGAAGACGGCCATTTTCTGCGACTGGATGGGCTTGACGAGCGATTGGCGGTCAGCCGGCGTCAATATTCAGCCCTCCGTGAAAAAATAAACCTAATATAAACAAGGTTATAACCATGGCCTAAGACTAAAGTCGTATGGTCAAACCAATGAGGGTTTTTGTAGGATGTGCGTGCTTGCTGCTTTTGCCGCAGGCGGAAGTTCTCCGCAAAAGAGGTAAACGTCCTCTATTTGGCCGGGCTCGAAAGAGCCCGGCATTTTTTTGCCCGGACTCGGTATCATGGCGGGCATGAAAAACGACACCCAGGACCTCACCGAAACCCAGTTGAGCAGCGAAACCGTCTTCAAGGGGCGCCTGATGCACGTCAAGCGTGATCGCGTGCGCCTTCCCGACGGCCGTGAATCGACGCGCGAGTACCTCATTCACCCCGGTGCCGTCGTCGTCATTCCGCTGTTCGACAACGGCGACCTGCTGCTGGAGCGCCAGCACCGCTACCCGCTGCACCGCGATTTCATCGAACTGCCGGCCGGCAAGATCGACCCCGGCGAGGACGACCTCACCTGCGCCAGGCGCGAACTGGAAGAAGAAACCGGCTACACCGCCAGCGAGTGGCGCGAAGTCACCACCATCTATCCCTGCATCGGTTATGCCGACGAGCGGATGGCGTTCTACCTGGCGCGCGGGCTCACCGAAGGCAACCACGGCCGCGACCCCGACGAATTCCTGGAAATCCTGCGGGTGCCGTTCGGCGAGGCGATGGACTGGCTACGCAGCGGCAAGATCTGCGAAACCAAGACTGTGATCGGGCTGTTCTGGCTGGAGAAGATGCTTAATCAGGGCTGGTAGGCACTGATCATTAAGGCAGCCGGGCTGGTAAGCCCTGCCATCCGCTTTAGCCGGTCGTGTAGGCCAGGTTCGGCGCCAGCCAGCGTTCCGCTTCTGCCAGCGTCCAGCCCTTGCGGCGGGCGTAGTCCTCGACCTGGTCGCGCTCGATCTTCGCCACGGCGAAATACTGGCTGTCGGGGTGCGACAGGTAGAAGCCCGACACCGCGGCGCCCGGCCACATGGCGAAGTTCTCGGTCAGCTTCACCCCAATCTGGCTGGTCGCATCGAGCACTTCGAACAGCGGCGCTTTTTCGCTGTGCTCGGGGCAGGCGGGGTAGCCGGGAGCGGGGCGGATGCCCTGGTATTTTTCCGCGATCAGCTCGTCGTTGGCGAGCGCTTCCCCGCTGGCGTAGCCCCAGAACTCGCGGCGCACGCGCAGGTGCAGGTGCTCGGCGAAGGCTTCGGCGAGGCGGTCGCACAGCGACTTGAACAGGATGGCGGAATAGTCGTCGTGCGCGGCTTCGAACGCGCGGGCGCGCTCGTCCTCGCCGATGCCGGCGGTCACCACAAAGGCCCCGAGATAGTCCTTCAGCCCGCTGGCCTTCGGCGCAACGAAGTCGGCGATGCACAGGTTGGCGCGGCCTTCCGGCTTCTTCATCTGCTGGCGCAGGTTGTGCCAGGTCATCAGCACCTTCTCGCGCGACTCGTCGGCATAGACCTCGATGTCGTCGTCGTTCACCGTGTTGGCGGGGAACAGGCCGAACACCGCGCGCGCTTCGACCCAGTTCTCCGCGACCATCTGCTTCAGCATCGCCTGGGCGTCGTGGTAGAGCTTGGCCGCTTCGGTGCCGACCACTTCGTCGTCGAGGATCTTCGGGAATTTGCCGTGCAGTTCCCACGAGGCGAAGAACGGCGTCCAGTCGATCGCTTCCACCAGTTTCGCCAGGTCGTAGGCCTTGAGCACATGGACGCCGGGCCGTTTCGGCACGGGCGGCGTGTAGTTCGCCCAGTCGATGCTGAACTTGTTGGCACGCGCCTCGCTAAGTTTCAGCCGAACAGTGTCGGACTTGTGCTTCAGGTGCCGTTCGCGCGTGACGGCGTAGTCCGCGCGGACCTCGGCGGCGAAGGCATCGCGCATGTCGTTCGACAAGAGCTGCGTGCAGACGCCGACCGCGCGCGAGGCGTCCTTCACGTACACCACCGGGTGTTCGTAGTTCGGCTCGATCTTCACCGCCGTGTGCGCCATCGAAGTGGTGGCGCCGCCGATCAGTAGCGGAATGGTGAAGCCCTGGCGCTGCATCTCCTTGGCAACATGCGCCATTTCTTCAAGCGACGGGGTGATGAGGCCGGACAGGCCGATGATGTCGGCCTTGTGCTCGCGGGCGGCGTCGAGAATCTTCTGCGCCGGCACCATCACCCCCAGGTCGACGATGTCGTAGCCGTTGCAGCCGAGCACCACGCCGACGATGTTCTTGCCGATGTCGTGCACGTCGCCCTTGACCGTGGCCATGATGATCTTGCCCGCGCTCTGCGCGTCGCCGGCCTGCTTGTCGGCCTCGATGTAGGGCAGCAGATGCGCCACCGCCTGCTTCATCACGCGGGCGGATTTCACCACCTGCGGCAGGAACATCTTGCCGGCGCCGAACAGGTCGCCGACCACGTTCATCCCGGCCATCAGCGGGCCTTCGATGACGTGCAGCGGGCGCTCGCATTCGAGCCGCGCGGCCTCGGTGTCCTCGACGATATACTGCGTGACGCCCTGTACCAGCGCGTGCGTCAACCGTTCGCCCACCGGCAGCTGGCGCCAGGACAGATCCTCGACGCGTTCCCTGGCACCGCCTTTGACATTCTCGGCAAACGCCACCAACCGCTCGGTCGAATCGGCGCGGCGGTTCAGCAGCACGTCCTCGACGCGTTCCTTCAGTTCGGGGTCGAGGGCTTCGTACACGCCGAGTTGGCCGGCGTTGACGATACCCATGTCCATCCCGGCCTGGATCGCGTGATAAAGGAACGCGGTGTGGATCGCCTCGCGCACCGCGTCGTTGCCGCGGAACGAGAAGCTGACGTTCGACACGCCGCCCGATATATGCGCGTGCGGCAGGTGCTGGCGAATCCAGCGGGTGGCCTCGATGAAGTCCACTGCGTAGTTGGCGTGCTCCTCGATGCCGGTAGCGACCGCGAAAATGTTGGGGTCGAAGATGATGTCCTCGGCCGGAAATCCGACGGTTTCGGTCAGCAATTTATAAGCGCGGGCGCAGATCTCGGTCTTGCGCGCGTAGGTGTCGGCCTGGCCCGTTTCGTCGAAGGCCATAACGATCACCGCGGCGCCGTAGCGCCGGCACAGCTTCGCGCGCTCGATGAACTCGGCCTCGCCTTCCTTCATCG
>JAUPLV010000141.1 GCA_030836725.1 Pseudomonadota bacterium
GCGCCTTGCGCGCGCACACCTGTTTCAAAAACGGCGCGATCCAGCCCTGCGCGCCCGTGCCGCGGCGATGCATGTAGCTGGCCAGCAGGTTATGCAGCTGATAACCGTCATGCTGGCCATCGATGCCGTGGCCGCGCTTCACCTGGTATGCGTATATGGAGTCGGCAGGCAGGTTTTCCAAGCTCGAATAATGAAATTCATGCGCCGGGATGCTGGCGTTTTCCTGCCAGCGGTCGTCGCCTGTCGGCTGCAATCGCGTATAGCCCCGGCCGACCGGACGTTCGTGCATGACCGTATCGCCCGGCACCACGCCGACCATCTGCCGCGTCTGCCCCTTCCAGCTGAGACTGTTCGACAGATACATCAGGCCGCCGCACTCGGCGTAAGTGGGCAGGCCGGCTTCGATGGCGCGGCCAATCTGCGTCCGCAGCGAGGCGTTGGCTTCCAGTTCCGTCATGAACATCTCGGGGAAGCCGCCGCCGATGATCAGGCCGTCCAGGTCCGGCAGCGTCCGGTCGTTCAGGGTGTCGAGTTCGACCAGTTCCACGTTGGCGGAACGCAGCGTGTCGAGATCCTCGCTGTAATAAAAACCGAAGGACTGGTCGTGCGCGATGCCGATTCGCACAGGATCGGCAGGCGTGGCTGGCGCCGGCGGCGGCGCGAAGGCCAGGTCCGCTGCGTTGCCGGCTATCGTCAGCAGGCGATGCAGATCCACCTGCGCCGCCACCCGTTCGCCCACCAGTTCAATCCGGTCGAGCGCGGCACTTTGTTCGTTTGCCGGCACCAGCCCCAGATGGCGTTCGGCAATCTGCAAGCGCGCATCGTGCTGGACCGCGCCGATAACCTCGACGTCGGTGTAATGCTCGATCACCGCGCGCAGCTTGGATTCGTGGCGGCTGCCGCCGAGGTTGTTGAAGATGACGCCGGCAATCTGGATCTCACGGTCGAAAGCCTGATAGCCCAGGATCAGCGGCGCCACGCCGCGCGTCATTCCGCGCGCGTCGATCACCAGCACCACCGGTGCGCCCAGCAGCTTGGCAAGCGCCGCATTGCTGTTGCTGCCGTCGAGATCGAGCCCGTCGTACAGACCCTTGTTGCCTTCGATCAGGCTGATGCTGGCGCTGGACGCGGCGCGCGCGAACTGCTGCTCGATTTCATCATGCCGCATCATGTGGAAATCAAGGTTGTAGCAGGGACGCCGCGCCGCCATCCCCAGCCACAGCGGATCGATGTAATCGGGGCCTTTCTTGAATGGCTGCACCACATGCCCGCGCGCGTGCAGCGCGGCGCACAGGCCCAGCGTCAGCGTGGTTTTTCCCGAGGATTTATGCGCGGCGGAAATGAAGACGCGGGGCATATGAGCCCCGCGCCGGGAAGTATCGTTCGAAGTGACTTGCTCGTTCATGCCGGGCGTTCCCCTGCCCGGCTATCGCCCGGCAGGTTCATGCGAATCAGTGCTCCAGCTTGGCGACGGTCGCGTCGTCCAGGCTGACCGGCAGCAGGCGCAGCATCTTGACCGCAAACGTGGTGGCCAGCAGGGCGAGTGCGACGCCGCCGAGGCCGAGGAAGAGTTCAGGCATGCTGGGCGAGTAGCCGTGCACCTGGCCATCGAAGTAGCTGCTGGTCTCGGTCAGGCCGGGGAACATATCCAGCGGGAAGGCCTGGGCGCCGATGATGGTGACGTACATCTGGGAAATTCCGCCCACAACGACGAGGACGCACGCGATCATGATCCAGGTGCGCTGCCTGCCGAGCGCGGTCAGCAGAATCACCAGCGGCGCCACGCAACCGATGACGATCTGACCCACCCAGAAGAGGGTGGTAAAGATGCCGCCGTCGCGCAGGATGAAGGCTTCCACCCCGTGAAACTTGGTGAAGTAAAGGCTGGTCATGTGCTGCACCACGACGAAATACAGCACCGCCGCGACGAACACCGCCAACAGGCTCTTCAGGCGCAGCATCACCGAATCGCCGAGGGTGCGGCCGGTCCAGGCATAGGCCGCGGCCAGCACCATCAGGTAGACCGCGAGACCGTAGGCGAACGACATGATGATGAACATCGGCGCCAGCATGGCGGTGCCGTACAGTTCGCGCGAGACCAGGAAACCGAACAGCGAGCCGGTACCGGTGGTCAGGACCAGGCGCCAGATGAATGCCGCCGTGCCCGCCGCCTTGGAGTAGCACTTGACGTTGCGGTCCAGCATCGTCCACAGATAGACGCCAACCAGGCCGAAGAAGCCGGAATACAGGAACACGTTCCAGGTGAACATCGACTTGAAGTTGAAGTTCGTCATCGCCACGATCAGGCGGTCGGAGCGACCGAGGTCGAGAACCAGAACCAGCAGGCCGCCCAGCATCAGCGCCAGCGCCAGCACTGCCGACAGCGGCGCCAGTGGCTTGTACATCGGCTTGTTGAACACCGAGGCAATCGAGGCCACGTTCAAGGCGCCCGAGGCCGCCACGATCAGGAACACCGCGAACACGTGCGGCAGGCCCCAGACGATCTGGTTATCCATGCCGGTCACGACGTGGCCGTGGTGGTGCATGTAGTTCCAGGCCAGGGCGCCGAACAGCACGAACAGGCCGAGGAACCCGAACAACAGCCAGTATTTCAGGCTGCTGCCCTCTACTTCGCGGAAGGTAATGCTTGCCATGTTGTTTTAGATTCCGTGATAGCGAACGCCGAGGTTGAGATTGAGATCGGCCCGGACCTGCTTGGTGGGCAGTTCACGCAGCCGCTTTGAAATCTCGCTTTCGGGGTCATTCATGTCGCCGAACAGCAAGGCGTTGTGGCCAGCGGCGGTGCAGGCTTCGGCGCACGCGGTGTTGCCGTCGCCGCGATCGATCTTCTGCACGCACAGGGTGCATGCCTCGACGCAGCCCATTCCGCGCGGTACGTCCGGCTTCTGGGTGTCGTTCAGCGACTCGTGCACTAGCGAACGCGCCTTGTACGGGCACGCCATCATGCAGTAGCGGCAACCGATACAGGTGTGGCGGTTGACCAGCACGATGCCGTCGGCGCGCTTGAACGAGGCACCGGTCGGGCACACGTCCACGCAAGGCGGCTCGGCGCAGTGCTGGCACATCATCGGCAGGTTCGTTTCCATCCGCGTCAGCGGATCCTGCAGTTCGAGCTTGCGGATCCATTGCGGCGCCTGTTTCGGCTTTTTGCTTTCCGCAACCGGCGTCCAGCCGTTTTCGGTGCTGCATGCGGAGACGCAGTCGTTGCAACCGGTGGCGCACTTGGTTGCGTCCACCAGCATGCCCCAGCGCACCGCGCTGCTGGCAGCCTGGTCTTCCGAGCGGCCATGCGCCACTTCATACAGCATCACGCCGGGGGCAATGGCCAGTCCCGCGGCGGTCGCCGTGGCGGCACCGACAAAACGGCGACGCTCGGGAGATTCTGGCGCTTGATCAGACATCGGTTTTTGTAAGCTCATTGGGCAACCCCGGCCATCTCTTGCGCACCAGTCCCGCCTGCCTGCTGGGCAGCGAGTACAGGCCTGGAATGCGCCGTTTCAGCATTCAGCGTGTGCATCGCCATCGGGCCTTGCGGCTTGGTCGAGTGGCAATCGAAACAGTCGATTTTCACTGCCGCATAGCTGTGGCAGCTTACGCAGAAGTCTTCCTTGGCGGTGGCCACGCTACCCGTCGCTTCGCTGGCATGGCAGTTGATGCATTCCTTGAGGCTGTGCTTTTTGGTGCGCACACCCTCAACCACGGTCTCGTCGCGATGACGGTTCAGCAATTTCATGTGGTCGCGGCGCATGACGGCGGTATCTTCCACGCATCGCTCGCCCTTGACTGCCTTGGTGATCACCGGCTTGGGCGCGCCGCCGGCCTTGGGCTGGGCGTCAGCCCCGGCCCATGCCAGGGCAGCCGTGGTCAGCGCGACCGCCCCCAAAGCCAACAAACGTTTCATCTTGCCAGCCACGCTTAGTCACCCATACCCATGACGATGTAACCGGTCGGGCAGACGTCGGCGCAAATGTGGCAGCCGATGCACTTGCCGTAGTCGGTGTCGACGTAACGGCCCACGGTGGGGTTGTCCTTCTTCTTCACCTTGAACACGGCGCCCTGCGGGCAGTAGACCACGCAGTTGTCGCATTCGAAGCACTGGCCGCAGGACATGCAGCGCTTGGCTTCATCCACGACTTCCTTGTCGGACAGCGCATGCAGGCGCTCCTCGAAGTTGCCCAGCGCGCCTTCCTTGTCAAGCACGGTCACGCCGCGGATGCTGCGCGACACGTTGGGGAAGTGGCCGAGGAACAGCTCGTTGTGTGGAATGATGTGGCGCGCCGAGCGGTCTTCGAAGTTGTGCAGGATATCCTTGCGCTCCGAGGTGCCCCAGATCTGGCCGTGGACTTCGCTGTACTCGTGGCCGGTTTCGAGCCACTTGCGGATCTCGTCGAAGTGATGGACGTCGACTTTCGGACGCTTGTCGACTTCCTTGCCGTTCAGGAAAGCGTCGATGCCGTCGACGGCGATCGAAGCATGGCCGATCGCGGTGGTCAGCAGGTGCGGGCGCAACACGTCGCCGCCGACGAAGATGTGCTCTTTGCCGGGAACGCGGTAGTTCTTGTCGGCCTTCATCAGACCGTTGTTGTTGTTGAACTGCTCCAGACCGGTGAAATCGACGCCCTGGCCGATCGCGGACACGATCAGATCGCCAGGCAGGTCGCGCTCGGTGCCCGCGACGATCTTGGTCTCCTTGCCTTCCATCACGAAGTCGGCCACGCGCAATGCCGTTGCACGGCCATTCGCATCGACCACCACGCCCACCGGGGTGACGCCGCCGATGATCTCGATGCCTTCCTGCTGAGCCTGCTCGACTTCGTGCTTGTTGGCCGCCATCTTGTCGATGGTGGCACGTGACACCAGCACCACCTCGGCGCCTTCACGGGCGGAAATGGAAGCCACGTCCTGAGCCATGTGGCCGGAGATCACGGCTTCCGGACGGTCGTCGGAGGTGCCGGATTTGGTGATGTTGCCCAGACGACGCGCAACCGTAGCCACGTCGATCGAGGTGTCGCCGCCGCCGATGACCACCACGCGGTTGCCGACGTGCTGCAGGCGGCCTTCGTTGAAGGCGCGCAGGAATGCAACGGCAGTGACGCAGTTGGGGGCTTCGGCGCCGGGAACCGGCAGCGGGCGGCCAGCCTGGGCGCCCATGGCCATGAAGATGGCGTCGAATTCCTTCTCGATCTCCTCGAAGCTGACGTCGGAACCGATACGGGTGTTCAAGCGGGTTTCAACGCCGAGGTCGGTAATGCGCTTGATTTCGGCGTCGAGCATTTCGCGCGGGGTGCGGAATCCGGGAATGCCGTAGCGCATCATGCCGCCAAGCTCCGCATGCTCGTCGAAAATGGTCGCGCCATGGCCGCGCAGACGCAGCTGGTAGGCGGCAGCCAGGCCGGCCGGTCCGCCGCCGATGATGGCGACTTTCTTGCCCGACTCGGCGGCTTTGGATTCGAATTTCATGCTGTTCGCAATACCCCAGTCGCCCACGAAGTGTTCGACGGAGTTGATGCCGACATGGTCTTCGACCATGTTGCGGTTACAGCCGGATTCGCACGGGGCGGGGCA
>JAUPLV010000142.1 GCA_030836725.1 Pseudomonadota bacterium
GCCCGGCAAGTACGTCACGCTGAAGGAAACCATCGCCGGCTTCAAGGCGATCGTCGAAGGCGAATACGACCACCTGCCGGAACAGGCCTTCTACATGGTCGGCGGGATCGAAGAAGCCGTCGAAAAGGCGAAGACGATTCAATAAACAAGGGATCAGGGGTCGGGATTCAGGATTCAGGGTAAAAGCGCGGCGAAGCCGCACCGCCCTAGCCCCTAGCCCCTAGCCCCTAGCCCCTAACGAGGTTACAAAATGGCCATGACCCTACACGTTGACATCGTAAGCGCGGAAAAATCCCTCTACTCCGGCATCGCCGAAGTGGTGATTGCCCCCGGCCAGCGCGGCGAACTCGGCATCTATCCGCGTCACACGCCGCTATTGACCACGCTGAAGCCGGGATCGGTGCGGATCAAGGTCCCGGATCAGGCCGAAGAAGAGCTGGTCTATGTTTCCGGCGGCATTCTCGAAGTGCAACCGCACCATGTCACCATCCTGTCCGATTCGGCGATTCGCGGCGCCGACCTCGACGAAGCGAAAGCGCTCGAAGCCATGCGTGCCGCCGAAGAAGCGATGAAAGACAAGGCGGCAAACCTGGACTATGCACAGGCGCAGGTCGAACTGGCGCAGGCTGTTGCTCAGCTGGCCGCAATCAAGAAGCTGCGCAAGCTGACCTGAACTACGCAGGCCGCGAATAGTGCAGCCCAGCGGTTGCATGGAGCACCAACAAACCCCGCAAAATGCGGGGTTTGTTTTTTGGATGACGTACAGGCATGCCGGAATGGGTTTCGGATAAGCGTGTCGCGCCGCGGGAAGCCGAAGCCTAAACGCTGCGTTGACAGATCAAGTCCATGGACTATTCTTTAACTCGAAGAAACTTCCAGACTTTGTTTATTTTGCCGTTGGGCAGCGAGGCGCCAAGGATCGCAGCGTAATGCGCGCGAGGGGATGTTTGCACAGGCCTCCACATAATGCTCGCAGGCGCACGGAATCCTTATGCAATTTGAGTTGTTTGTGCAGCAGGACAGCACAATTTCCTGCAAACGCGCCAACCCGATTTCAAGTTGTCCATCACCTCAAATATTGAAAGGAACCTGATCATGCGCACCGCCCCTTTGGTTTTAAGCACTCTCGGAGCAATCCTGATGGCTGCGGGCGCGATCTCCGCACATGCAGCCGTAGGCGTTTTTTACGATCCCTCCAATGCCGCAAGCCCCACCGGCAAAACGATCGGCTATGAACTCTATAGGACGATAGGCTGTCCTGGGCGCGCGCTTCTCGATAAGCCGTGCGATGTTCCCAAGGATCGAGACGGAGATGGCGATGGCGTGGTCGACAGCAAGGATAAATGCCCCAACACTCCGGCGGGCCGCAAAGTAGATGCAGACGGTTGCGAACTGGACAGCGATGGTGACGGGATCGTGGACGGCGACGACAAATGCCCGACGGTATACGCTAAAACGGCTGACGGCTGTCCGTTGCCGGTTGCCGCGACACCTGCCCCACTTGCACCCGTCGTGGCAGCCCCGGCGCCGGTTGTCGTCAAAATGACACTGGAGGGCGTGAACTTCGATTTCGACAAAGCCACCCTGCGCCAGGAAGATCTCGCCATCATCGACCGCGATGTCGCCGCACTGGAAAAATGGGGTAACGTCAACGTTGAAGTTGCGGGCCACACGGATAGCCGGGGCAGCGATGAATACAATGTCGACCTGTCCCAGCGGCGCGCCGAAGCTGTCCGCAATTATTTGATCAGCAAGGGTATTGCAGCAGAGCGCCTGTCCGCCAAGGGGTATGGCGAATCCCGGCCGGTTGCCGACAACGCCACGGATGAAGGCCGCTTCATGAACCGTCGTGTCGAACTGGTGCAGATCAAGTAACTACATTTGCAGGTAAGCCAAGTTCGGGGGCCTCGGCCCCCGTTTTTTTGGTTGTAGCGTAGCGTTATTCTGGTGCCGTGTTTACGACGCGAAAAAAGAACTCCGGCATGCGTTTGCGTGTTGCTCGACTGCGTTCGAAAAATTCAAGGGTTAAGTTCGGTAGCGCACAGAATCGGCGCGAGCTTTTGAGTATTCTCAACAGATCGTAATTACCCAACATCCTGTTAAGCACCATCGGCGGACAGGATGCCCATCGAATCCTGCTTGAGTTTTTATAGGAGCTTTATTATGCGTACAACCCCTTTTCTTTTCAGTATTCTTGGCGCGACCCTGATTTCTGCCGGGGCAATCAGCGCACACGCGGCTGAAGGCGTCTTTTACAACCCGTCCAATGCCGCCAGCCCGACCGGCAAAACAATCGGTTATGAGCTTTACAGGACGATCGGCTGTCCTGGCCGCGCCCTTCTAGATACGCCTTGTCCGGCACCTGCGCTCGAGAAAGTTGCTGCTGCTGAGCCCGCGGCCGCACCTGCGCCCACACCAGCCTATGTCGCACCCGCGCCGGCACCGGCTTATGTCGCGCCCGCGCCGGTTGTGTATGTTGCCCCCCAGCCCGCAGCGCCGCAAAAACGGGTGCTCGAAGGCGTGAACTTCGATTTCGACAAAGCCACCCTGCGTCAGGAAGACGTCTCTGACCTCGACAAGAACGTCGAGGCTTTGAAGGCATGGGGCGATGTGGACATCGAAGTGGCGGGTCACACGGACAGCATGGGCAGCGATGCATACAACATGAGGCTGTCGCGGCAGCGCGCGGAAGCAGTCCGTAACTTCCTGATCAGCCGCGGCGTCGCCGCAAACCGCCTGACCGCCGAGGGCTATGGCGAAGCGCAGCCGGTTGCGGATAACGCGACTGAAGAAGGTCGCTTCAAGAACCGTCGTGTCGAACTGGTCCCGCTGAAGTAATCGCGTTTCCATTCAAGTCAATTACGGGGACTTCGGTTCCCGTAATTGTTTGTGCGGCTGCCGAAGTGGTGGCCCTGACATACTGCCGCGCACAGGCTTTATACTTGGCGCGCGTTTTGCTCATTCATTTTGCCGATGCGGCTCACCATCCAGATACACGAATGGAATCCAAGCTTGAAATCCTGATACTCGCGGCGGGCAAAGGCACCCGCATGCGCTCCGACCTGCCCAAGGTGCTGCACAGGCTGGCGGGCAAGCCCCTGCTCGGGCACGTGGTGGAAACGGCCCATGAACTCGGCGCCGCGCGGGTCTGCGTGGTGTACGGTTTTGGCGGTGAGGCCGTGCCGCGGTCGATGGCTGACGACAGGCTGACGTTCGTGCTCCAGGCCGAGCAGCACGGCACCGGCCATGCGGTTAAACAGGCGCTGCCCCACCTGGCGGATGGCAGCGTGACGCTGGTACTGTATGGCGATGTGCCGCTGACGCACACCGCGACCCTGCAGCCGCTGGTGACGGCGGCGCAGGCCGGAAAGCTGGGGCTGCTGACGGTGAATCTGGAGCATCCGGACGGCTATGGCCGCATCGTGCGCGAAAACGGCAAGGTCGCCCGGATCGTCGAGCACAAGGACGCGACACCCGCCGAGCGTGCGATTCATGAAGTCAATACCGGTATCCTCGCGGTAGCGACCCGCCAGTTGAAGCGGTGGATCGCCGAACTGAAAAATGACAACGCCCAGGGCGAGTATTACCTCACCGACATCATCGCGATGGCGGTGCGCGATGGGGTCGAGGTGGAAACCCGGCAACCGGGATTCGAGTGGGAAGTGCTGGGCATCAACAGCAAGGCTCAGCTCGCCACGCTTGAGCGCATCCACCAGAACGAGATCGCGCAGTCGCTGCTCGACGCCGGGGTGACCTTGATGGACCCGGCGCGGATCGATGTGCGCGGCACGCTGACCTGCGGGCGCGACGTGGTGATCGACGTCAACTGCGTATTCGAAGGCCGCGTGAAACTGGGCGATGGCGTGCAAGTGGGCGCTAACTGCGTGCTGCGCAACGTGACGGTGGCGGCGGGCACGCGCATCGACGCCTTCACCCTGATCGACGATGCCGAAATCGGCGAAGCCAACCGGCTGGGGCCGTTCTCGCGCATCCGTCCAGGCACCACGCTGGCCCGCGACGTGCACGTAGGCAACTTCGTCGAGATCAAGAACAGCCAGATCGACGCCGGCTCCAAGATCAACCATCTGTCCTACGTCGGCGACACTACCATGGGCAAGAAGGTCAATATCGGCGCCGGCACCATCACCTGCAACTATGATGGCGCCAACAAGCACCGGACGGTGATCGAGGACGACGTCTTCGTCGGCTCCGACACCCAGCTGGTGGCGCCGGTCACCGTCGGCCGCGGCGCGACCCTTGGCGCCGGCACCACGCTGACGAAAGACGCCCCCGCCGGCGAACTCACTTTGTCGAGGGCGAAACAGCTCACCCTCAGCGGCTGGAAACGCCCGGTCAAAAAATCGTGAGGCGTGAGGGGGTAGGGATGGATGGCGGGGAATATTCAATAGGAGATTTGGAAACCATGGCAAGACTACACGAGCAAGAAAGCGGCGGTTCGGTGCACAGCGCCTTACTCCTCACCCCTTACGCCTTACCCGGCGCGGAGCGCCGCTGACATGTGCGGCATTGTCGGCGCGGTTGCGCAACGTAACGTCGTCCCCATCCTGCTCGAAGGGCTGCGCCGGCTGGAATACCGCGGCTACGATTCGGCCGGGCTGGTGATCATCGATGGCGGCATGAAGCGGGTCCGCAGCGTTGGCCGCGTCGCCTCGCTGGCGGAGCAGTGCGCGGCGCAGCAGGTACACGGCAACCTCGGCATCGCGCACACGCGCTGGGCCACCCATGGCGCGCCGTCGGAAGCCAACGCGCACCCGCATGTCAGCGGCAAGGTGGCGGTGGTGCATAACGGCATCATCGAGAACCACGAGGCCCTGCGCATCCGGCTGAAGGCCGAAGGTTTTGTGTTCACCTCGGAAACCGACACCGAAGTGATCGCCCATCTGATCGACCTGCATTACCGCCGATCGAAAGACCTGCTCGCCGCCACCCGTGCGGCAGTGGCCGAACTCGAAGGCGCCTACGCCATCGGCGTGGTGAGCGAGGATGCGCCCCATCGCCTGATCTGCGCGCGCAAGGGTAGCCCGCTGCTGGTCGGCCTGGGCATCGAGGAAAACTTCATCGCCTCGGACGTCTCGGCCCTGCTGCCGGTGACCCAGCGCGTGATGTACCTGGAAGAGGGCGATGTCGCCGATATCGGCCTGCTGTCGGTGACGGTGATCGACGCCGCGGGCAGGCAAGTCGACCGCAGCGTGCACATATCCGAGCTGTCGGCCGACATGGCCGAACTCGGCAACTACCGCCACTTCATGCAGAAGGAAATCCACGAGCAGCCGCGCGCGCTGACCGAAACCCTGCTGGTCGCGGTGGCGCAGGATCATGTCCAGCCCGAATGGTTCGGCTTCGATGCCGCCGAGGTGCTGGGCAAGGTGAACGCGGTGACCTTCCTCGCCTGCGGCACCAGCTTTCACGCGGCCAAGGTGGCTACCTACTGGCTGGAAGAGATCGCGGGCATCCCGGCGCGGGCGGAAATCGCCAGCGAATACCGCTACCGCACCTCGGTGCCCAACCCCGATGCGCTCATCGTCACCAT